>JAYVPD010000075.1:0-8481 GCA_043757515.1 Pseudobdellovibrionaceae bacterium | reverse complement strand
CCTCGTTCGGAATCTGATATTCCTTTGTGTCCAAAGATGGACCGACGCGGACGGCCTGCAATCCACGTCACTTAGATCAAAAATAAGACAATTTTTCTTACCAAAACTAGGAAAGTGGCCTCCTTGTTGGCCCGATTTTAGCTAATACTTCTGTACCCAGTAGGAGGCCGACATGTTAGTGAAAATAGCGGTAATTATGGTCAGTTTTGCATTCACATTTGCGTATGCTAAAGATGACAAAGCAGCCCCTTTGGGTTGTGTGATAAACGATTTAAAAGCAGAATCCTATACTTTGACTCAAGTGCCATCTCTGAATGGTCAGTTTGTTTTCGATAGAATTTCCCTGACCCTAACAAAAGAAAAAGCTGGGTTTATGAATGGATGGGCTCTCACTGCGATTAGGAAATCCAAAGATGGCGCTTATGTTGACTATGAGCTTAACAAAGAAAAACAAGAAGTTTTAGATGATACGGTATCACGTTACACAAGTCCGATTAATGAAGAAAATTGGATAAAGGCCACTTTGGCAATGAATCCACTTACAGGAACTAGAGATATCCAAATCCTTACTATTCGTCAAAAAATATACAACAGCCCTTTGGATCTTCTTTTTCCATTAAATATTAATCATGTATCGTGTCGATTTTTTTAAGAACTAGAATTAAAAAGTTCCAAAGCTAAGATGGAATTCATCATACGATTCATTTGGGGGTTTTCTATCAAGCTTGTGGCCAATTTCCATATTGAAGGCCCCGAAAGCCGTGTTGTATCTTAGGCCAAAGCCGACCGAGTCTCTGTAATCATCGTTAAAAGTTAAGCCTTTAATTTTTACGGAACCGCCATCGTAAAAAACTCCCCCGTATATATTTCCCCAAAGCGGAAATCTAACTTCGGATTTAAATAGAAACTGTTGAGCGCTTGTTTTTAATATAAACTTGCTACTTTCCGTCCCTAAATCTGCATTGTTCGGAAGCACTTCTTGAGATCCAAATTTGAAGCCTCGAATGGTGGATCCGCCGCCTAAAACAAATCCTTTTTTGGAATACGGAACCCCACCATCGGTGGAATTATTTAAATTTTCTAGATAGCCATAACCAATATTATTGGCCCAAACCCAGTTTCGAACAAATGGCCAATAGTGGGTAAAGGCTGTGGTAAATCGATAGTACTCGATAGTCTGAGAACTGCCCAAGGCAGGACTTGCGTATTCAAATTTAGAGTGCGAAAAAATTCCGTGTGTAGGTAAAAATGGATTGTCTCGAAAATCAATATCCAATGTTGGCCCCATAGAAGCAATATTTTGCTGAGTAATCGTTTGGTTGGATTCATTCACGTCAGGAGTTGCTTCTATATCTCGCAAAACAAAATCTCGAAATTGTTCTAAATTGTAGATTTCAAAAATGCCCGTCACATGCGACGTAAAATCTTTTTCGACTTGGTACCCGTATTTATTACTTTCCACCCCTTGTTTTTCATTCGTGGCATCAACATACCTAGCTCGCGAAACATTGACCCGCCCGCGCAATCGAGAATTAAAAAGATAAGGTTCCAAATAACTGAAAATAATTTTTAGTTCAGGATATTTAATATCAGCAATATTGTAATTGCCCTCTAACCGCGCCGACACGCCTCGTCCGGTTCCCATTATATTGCGATAGCCTAAACCAGAATAACCCCGCAAAGTTCCGCTGCGTTCATTTGTGGCTCCAAAGCCCAGAGTAAACAACCCAGGATCCCGTTCGGTTACCTTCACAACGACTGTTCTATCTGCAACGTTTGTTCGCGCTTCCAACGTTCGAATTTCAACTGTATTAAAATAGCCTGTTTTTTGTAGACGTAATATTGAGTCTTCAATTTTAGATGGCGTTAGAATATCACCTTTTGCAAATTCCAATTCAATTAGAATTATTTCATCTTTGGTGTACAGATTTCCTTCACTCGCGATACTGGCGACACGAACTCGAGGTCCTTCCATAATCTGGTATAAAAGTTTAGCTTTCGTGTTGTCTTTGTTGTAGGTTACCAGCGATTCCCTTTCATTTTGAATTGAAACTTCTAAGTATCCATGTTCTTGGTAATAGGATTTTATGATACCGATTGATTTTTCAAGCTTTGAAAGTTCTAAAGGATTGCCCTGTTTTAAGCCAATAAGCCCGATTAATAATTCTTCTGAGGCGTTTTTATTACCAACAAAAGCAAGTGAATCTACAAGTGTTTGAGGTCCTTCCTCCAGATTCATATAGAGGGTAATCTTGTCCTTTTTTGAATTGAAGACCGTTTTGAAACTTGGAATATCAAAGGCCAAATAACCTTGATTTTGCATTTCTATTTCAAAATTAGTTACCACTTTATCTAAGGATTCCCTTACATAAATTCTGTCTGTGAATAGGTCTTCGGACACTTTAGAAAAGAGCTTTTCATAAAAACTTATCTCTTTTTTGAAATTACCCTGAAATACGGTTTTCTCAAGGAACACTTTAGGACCTTCTGTTAACTTGAATACAATCTTTCTCTCGAATTTTTTAGGTTCTTGCAACTCGCTCTGGACTTCAACTCGGGCAAAGCCTTGAGAAAGGTAAAAATTCTTCAGCCGAAAGGCAAGTTCGGCAGCTACATTGGGATTGGTTGAAACGTAATTTTCTACATCTATAACTTTTACAAGTTTGGACCGCGATACTTGATTGTAACCTTCAAAATCAAATGAAAATCGATTTGTGTTTGCCAGGTGAATTACCAATGACACCGCGGCATCATTTTCTACGAAATTGGTATCTATTTTAGAAATTTCTCCTTGAAGTACTTTATGGTCTCTGAAGTAGTCTTTAATTTCATCTCTAATTTTCGACAATAATGTTTCTGTATAATAATCACGATCATAGCGTTTCAAAATTTTGAGCAATTCAGCTTTTAGATCGGCGTTTGAAGTTCTAATCTCAAGAGACCTGACCCTGGTCGGTTCACTTTCTTTTACGGCAATTTCAACACTGACGTTCTGGTCCTGTGAATCTGGAATTTCAACGTTGACCGTAGCGTTTAGGAAACCAGATTCGCTATAAAATTTGCGAATTTTTTCTGCTCCTTCTAATACCAAATCAGAATCCAAAATATCGCCCTCGGAAAAACCCAAAAGAGTTTTAAGCTCACTGTCAGAGTGAGCATGATTGCCTTGTATGGAAATCCTTCGAATTCGAGTCGACTTTACCAGATTAATTACATAACTATCATTTTCTTGATAAATTTCAATCAACTCACTGTTGGTTTTTAAATGTATGGACCGAATAATTTCATCCAATTGAGCCAAAGAAATTCCACCTGAAATTGCCGCTTTATATTTTTCAACTACTTCTGCTTTTACATCGTCGGGTACATTTACGAATTTTAAATCCCGCGCTTGAACAAAAGCCAAATTGAAAATAACAGCCAAAAGAATCCAACCTCTATTAATTGGAATCATCTAAACTCTCGCTTAAATTCCAGATCCAATCCAAAAACACTTTGCGATTGACGTTCACTCGACTGAACGCTTTCCACTTCGCGGCCTTCCCAATTGCCCACGGCCGATACATTTTTATTAAAAAAGTATTGAACCTTTACATCTGTGCCAGCCTCAGTAAGTGACCGACTGGCTGTTGCCTGAATTTTATTACTTAGTTTTTTTGACGCCGTCGCTTTTAAAACTCCAATATTCCGAGTAGAATCGAATTGATTAACGAATTGAATATCCAGTCCAAGCTTATTTTTTAGGTTTTTTGTCAAAGCAGATTGTGACAACACGGCGGCCCCAATTTCATAACCAGTTTGCGTCGCTTGGTCTTTGGATTGTACGTTTTGTTCAAGCTGAGAAGACGTCACGCCCAACGCCAAAAGCGAAATGATTTCATTTTCGGCCAGGGGAGGCGAGCTCGTCATTTTAGTACTTGCCGTTTTTGAGGGCCCTTGTATCAACAAATTTATGTCATATTCATTTACTCGAGACGTAGCTGCAATATAAAGTTCTGGATTTATTTCAGTCGTGCTTGTGAAATTAACCAGGCCACTTTGTAGTTCAAATGTTTTGTCTTTAAAATAGAGTTTTGTTGCCTTTTCTATTTCTAATTTTCCGAATACTAAAATATTTGAAAGCGGACCCTTTAATTGAATATTTCCATTCAAATACCCTTCGGCCTGAGAGTTTTTTACTAGGTATTTGTTTTCCAAAAATACATTGATCTCAAATGCCAACGGATCAAATGATTTTTCTTTAAGCACTTTGGGTAAATAAATACTTTGTTTTACAGATTGGGCAGCTTCATCGCCGCCAATTTCTTTTTCAAAAAGTCCACCGTTTACATTGTATGTACCCGCCAACAGGAACGGAAACCATTTTCCAGATAGAACCAGATTGCCATTGCCGACCGTTCGAATTTTGTCGGGTACATTTAAACTTACATTTTCCGCTTTTATGTTTAAAAATAATGGTACATTTTTGGGGCCTAAAATTTCAATTTGGCCATCTGATTTAAGGGTGCCCCCCGCAAAATTTGTTTTCAAGTTTTGTACAAATATTTTTGACTGTGAAAAAACAAGAGTCGTGTTAATTTTTTCAAAGGGATGAACAAAATTTTTGATTTTAACATAAGCATCCGAAAGCAGCGCTTGGCCAAGTATCCTTGGCGCTGACACAGAACCCGAAACTCTGGCTCCCATTTCAAATGGGCCACTCACTTCTTCTAAAAATGGCGCCAAAAAATGTAAAATTCTTAAGTCCGATTTTGCGCTTAGCCGTACATTGAGTCGATCTAACGTAAAGTTATCTCCGGACAGCTCCACAATGTTGTCGGCTCCGGTCAGCTTCAATTCAGAAATCGTAAATTCGCCATGTTTGCAATCAATCGTACCTTTGTCTGCCAAATTTAACTTAAGCGCCCCTCGTTGAAGTTTCAAATCATCTATAAGAATTTTACCATCTAGGTCTTTTAGACCCCGCTCTGTCGCCGTCAACACTGTTTGCCCACTCAGATTTCCCAAATAGTCGTCTTGAATGCTTTCGGCGCCAATAAAAGGAAATAGAATCGTAAAATCAAAATTATTAAACTGGGAATTAAACACATACTTGGTGTCTAATAAATCAAACGGCCACCTAATCAAGGCATTGAGCTTGCTATCAAATAGCTTCATGTCCCATTCCATCGCAGCTCTATCTAGATTTAATTTCAAGTCACTCGGTTCCAGTTGCTTTTCACCCACCAAAGTTTCGCTCAACTTGATTTGAACGGCTAATTTGGGGTTGTTTATAGGACCTTTGGTGGTAAAATTAAAATTGTAATCGCCAAAAATAGACACGTTAAGGGCTTTTACAAACTCACTCTCTTCCAGTTTAAAACCAGTGCCCTGTCCTGTTAAACTAAAGGTTTTATCGGAATTGATACTGCCCTCTATACTTAAATTGGAACTCTTTTTTGTTAAATGACTGTCAGTAAATCGAGCAGTACCCTTGTCGGCATTTATATTTATTTTCAAATGCGAAAAAAGTTCAGTGTGAATTTGGACATCTTTAAAGTCGGCATCCAGTTTGTAGTCCATTTTCCAAAAATTTAACGGCCCGTTGAGTTTGACTTTGGCCGATCCAAAACCATCAACCAAAAACGGAATGGGCACGATATCTTTAGTAATAAATAAAATGTCCTTTAATTTTGACGAATCAAAATCGATTGCACCACTTATTTGATTGTCCTTTAGATTAACATCGAGGCTTCCGACATATTTAGATTGGTCGATTGCCCCTTTCATATCTGCTAAATACAAAGTGCCGGCTTCATATCGCATTTGTGTTTCCAAAGCGCCGAAATTGTACTTTTCTAAACTAAAATCTGTACCTGAAACTTTCATTCCAAATACGGCTTTTCGTGAATTTCCTTGAGTACTGCCTTCCAACGCTAAAACGCCCTTGAAATCTAAATTCGCTAAAGAAACAATGTTTTTGAAATCAAGTTTTGCCGTTTTAAATTTAATATCAAACCCTTTTTTGAATTCAATCAAACCCTCACTTTCTGCAGAGTTGTCATTTAATGTGGCAATTCCTTTGTAAGCTATTTTATCCAGGTCCGCAAAAAATTCACCCGCAACGGAAAATTCAGGTAACTCAACAATTCTAGATTTTAGATCACCCATATGGGACAATACTTTTAATCCTGATCCTTTAGTTTCGACTTTGCAATATGCGTTGAAGTTGACGATGGCTCCTTCACATTGTGCACGGGGCGAAATATCAATGTACACGGGAACTTCATTCAAATTCAAAGATAGAAATAGTTTTTGCAAATCAAATCTGTCCGAAGAAACAGTTGTTTTAAATTCATGAGGCTCTTTCAGGGAAATAGTGGAATCAGACAATTTCACTTTGCCTGCCGGATGAATTAAATCAATATTTGAAAATTTGACTTTATCTTTTTTGAATTCACTTTTTATAATAGCTGTACCAAAATTGAATTTATCAAAAACGATATTTTCTGATTTAAAGTCAATGTTACCATCAATCGAATGAAGTCCATTGAAAGTAAGTGCGCCCCCAACTGTCACTTTGCCTTCAATTTTTTCCTTCAGGGTAAGAACACCAAAATGCTCTAAAACGGTCTTGATTTCTTGAAGGTTATTTTGACTTTCTATTGCAATACGGCCTGATGCAGACTCATTTAATTGATCCACATCATCAAAAACACCTTCGATTTTGAACGAATTATTGCGAACTTTTAGCGCTAGTTCCCGCAGAATTAAGCTATTTTTTGAAAACAAGGTATTTAGACTTGCCTCCAAAGGAAAGACAGACCCGTTTTTGTCGTTCTTAAAAACGCTATTTTTAATTCCAAGACGGACCAGAAATTTGGAATCCAAATAGCTGGTCCGCACAAATGATTCATTAATTCTAAATGTGATTCCTCGTTTTTTTGAGATCACTACCAAATTAAGATTATCAATTTTAAATCGTTGGATAGGAACTAGGTTCAAAATGTTATACAATTGGGCTATTTTGAACTCACTTTTTTCTTTTGGACCAGCCAGCAATGTATCTAAATCAAGCTCTAGACGTATTTCTTCAATACTCATCATATTGAAATTCAATTTACCCAGGATAAGTTGAAACCAATCGATTTTTAAATCCACTTCCCCTATTTCGAAATCTTTGAGTGCCACATTGAGTTTTTCTTTAGTTTTAATTCGGATGTTTCTAATTATCAGGCGAGGATCAAAAAATTCAAAATCAATTTTCTCAAACTGAAGCTCGATATGCTGATTGTTTTTTGAAAATTCTAAAAGCTCTCCGTTTGCATAGTCTGTTACTATTGGTAATATAACGAGAACTAAAATTCCATACAGTAATCCAATCAAAAGTAGCGGAATGAACGAAAGCCAAATCTTTTTTTTCAAGATCGGCTCCATTCAGCTAGCAATATATCGGAGCTTCGATAATTGGGCTTAATTTCAACCAAGGCCTGCAGAACTTCAATTGCCGTATTTCTTTCACCTAAATTCCATAACGCTTGCGATCGCAGAAATGTACACGCTAAAAAAGTATCTGGATTACCTGCCATCGCTTTTTCAATTGTAGGCAAAAGGTTAAGCAGTTCCAAATTACGCCTATTGAGTAACAGGACTTCTAAATAGAGCCAGATATTCTGCTCGATAAGGGCTGTGCTATGAAACAGTTCGAGCGCCAATTCAGGCATCTCCATTCCAATACTCATCACAACGAGATCCATTTCAAAACCGGAAAAAGTCTTTATTTCCTGCCTGACAAATCGGGTCAGGCCACGCAAAGCGATCGTGACCTCTGGTTCCGGCGGTGGATTGGTGTTCAATCGTGATTTTTTAAATTTGTGTTTGTCAAATATGCTTTCCGCATCTTTTTCTTTAAATTTCAAGGTTATTTTGGCGATTTCCGAATCTCCAGGAAACACTCTCTCTAATTTTCTTATGGCGACCCTTGCTGGCTCGATCAAATTTTGGCTGCTAAAAAGTTCGAATTTATGGATCAATTCTCGTCGCAATTTCACAAGTTTTTTGCGATTTATTTCTTTTATTTTTGATCGATGCTCTTTTAATTCAGGCCAATGAGCGTCTACAAGCTTGGTTAACGACGCTTCTTGCCAGCGACTGGGCTCTTCGTTTAGGTAGGCATAAACTATTTTTTGAACCTCTTTGGAAATTGTCGGAAAACTCTTTTTTATTGCGATTAAAAGAAACGCGGAATGAAGTTTTAAATTTTCATCGTTAAAAAATTTTAAGAAAAAATAAAGTATTAAATCCGTTCGTCCGGCTTTTTGTAAAAACAAACAAAAGGTATTAAAGTTTGAGTCCGACCATTCATAGTCCGACGCAATCATCTTTTCGTAAATCCATTCGGAAATAAACGAAGGGGGATGACCCTGATTTAAATGAATATGAATCTCATCGTCGAGACTTAACGCCAAAGATAATCCTCCACACTTAATTTTGCAGAATTAT
>JAYVPD010000074.1:0-8522 GCA_043757515.1 Pseudobdellovibrionaceae bacterium | reverse complement strand
TCAATTGATTTCATAAATTTAAAAGCGTGGTGCACACCAAGCCCAGAACCAGATTCGGTCCCACTTTTTCCAGAGGTTACACCCAAGTTTCCAAATTGCTTAAGAATATCTGGCGGAATTCCTTTACCATTATCAATTATTTCGATTTTGATCATGTCATTTTTCTTTTCTAAAGTAACAAGAATTTTCCCAGAACCATTTTCAAGTGCTTCAACTGAATTATTTATTAGGTTTGAAAGAAGTCTCTTATATTCATTTGCCGGCAATTTTGCGAAAAGCCCATAAGAACTTGAAAGCTCTGCGCCAATCTGAATGTCTATCTTATCTCGATATTGAATTCGCTTCTCACTGATAAGCGTGTCGACAAGTGAACTTAACATCGATGTCGAGGAAGATTCTAAGGCAATTTGTGATTGGGCCGCGCCGGAAGCAACGGGTGGAATTGCTTTTCCTCGAGATAATAAGTCGTTAGCGATATCGTTAATTCTTTGGATCGCATTTCTGATCAGAATTCGCTTATCTTCGGGCAGTTTGTCGATCGTACCTATCACCATATTTAGTGCAGTCAATGGGGAACGAATGTCGTGCGCGACTTGTGAAGCGAGCAGATTGGCTGCGATTAGTTTTTCTTTTTCAGTGTTGTGGGACTCTTTTTCTTTTAATTCAAAAATATAGTCTTCAATTGCACTTTCAAGAGCGCTAATTTCATTTTTGTTTTGAAATGGCTTCGTATTTTGTAGTTTACTGGATAGGGCTTTTATAGGAGCAATGATTTTTTTTCGAAATAAAATCAATCCAAAAAAAATTGAAAAAATCAACAAGAGTAGTAATATTCCAGAAATAATTACTACATTAGAATTTCCCTTCTCTAGCTCATAGATAGTAATATCGAAATCTTCTGAATTAGGAATAATTTTAATCGATTCTAATTCGGGTACCACAGATTGAAAGTTTTTTAAATCGATTGAGGCGAATAAGTATCCCTTTGGGATTGAATTGGGTCCCGGTAAATTTTGATCGTCTAGTCGGATTTCAGTCTTTATAACTGTAAAATTATTTAAAACCACAAATTTGTAATCAGAAGATATTCCAATTAAATTTTTGTCAAAATTACTAGATGAAATAATTACTTCGTTAGAATCATTGTAAGTTAATGCCCATTCTAGTTGAATTTTTGAATTTTGTTTAAATTCGGATAGATGTCCAAAAGCTCTATTTTCCACAAAAGCTCGAACATTCTTTTGAGTCGAAAGCAAATCAATTATAGTTTGATTTTGTGACGCAATTTTTAATTCCGATTGTGTATCTCTTATTATTTGTTTTACTTTCTCGAGTGAGTGATCGTGAATCGCTCTATTTGAGGACTCTGTTAATTGTTTTTCATGATTGTAATTGGAAATCAGGAGTGTTAGGTCGAAAAAAAGTGGCAATATAGATGAAAATACAATTAAAAGACCAAAGGTAAAATTTAGACTTAATGCATGTATATAATTATCTAATCTACTTTTCATCGTATCTTATTTTCTGCCACCATTGATTGATCTTTTCTTGAATTTTATTCGATGGTGGGTTCAAGGTAATTGGTTTAGAGTTCTCTAATATTTTTAATGTAGCTAAGTTGACTTTTTTTACTTTTTTCTGGTAATTTACATTTAGATCTTTGTAGGGCACAAAATATTGCATTTTTTCAGCGTTTAGTATTGTCATTTTTGGATTGGTAAGCTCTTTTACAAACTCTATTGTTTTATTATTTATTGCCTTTCTTTTTAGGATACAAACTGAGTCAAGACCCACAATTGGCGGATGATCAGACTGCACAAAATCAAAGAATTCGTAATCATTAATAACCTCTCCAATTTCACCTACCCAACCATAGATAGCCGTATTTGCTCCGATAAAAAACTTTATAGAATTTCTAAAATCGCTTTGAACAATTTGTTTTTTTATTTCATCTTTAGGGGGTAAAGCGCAATCATCGAGACTGTCAAAAAAACTATTGTACTTTAGGTGTGAGGCACATTTCGGGTCATAACTTAAAAGAGCCATGGCGCTAAATTCAATTGGATCATCGATAATTCCTATTTTAAATCCCTGGCGTTTTAGTTCGACAAGTTTAAAAAAATTAAGACTCCTATTTTTTAATTTTCGAACATCGGCAGCATACGTCGTTGTTGCCCAAAGATAGGGCAGGCAGGCGCTGTCAGGATCAATATCGCGGATAAAATCATAATAGTTCCGTTTTTTAGATGTTAGGCCAAGAGAATTTAAATCAATTTTATTTTGAGCTTTAAGTATTTTTAGGGCCCAGTTTGAAACAATAGCGATATCATATTCATTGGTTTCTCCTAGGAGTTTCGCAAGAGCGACTTCATTTGAACGATATTCTATAATTTCGTATTCAAAACCCATATTTTTCAATTTCAGTTCGACCTCTGGTGCAATAAAGTTCCACCAATTTAAGATTCTAATTTTTTTGTTAGTCTCGCCTGCTTCGGCGGCAAAGTTTACATACAAAGTTAATGACAAAAAGAAATAAATCCAAATCTTCAAATATTTTCCTGGTTAAACTAGCTATAAAGTACATTAAATAGCATGAGTTAGAAAAAATCTATCGTTCGATTTGATTTGGTACTTGGCGCGGTATCCAACCCTATAATTCTGGACTGTTGCGATAGACTAGACTGGCTAAATTTAAAGAGCTTCCATCTAGAGTGCATTTTTATTGGTTCAAAATTATGATTGCTACAATTCCAGGGGAAATATTATTCTTGCTTTAGGAAAAACGTTAAAATTAGTGTCGGACCAAATTCCTAGGTGGGGTAATATGTCATTTAAATTTCTTCTCTTGCTTGTTTTTTTTGGTTTTATTCTAGGCCATTCAGATTTGGCGAATAGTAAAATTATGGAAAAGCCAATTAAGATGTTGAATTGGTGGAAGTATTTAGATTTTAGAATTATTGAAAAACTAAAGAAAAATGGGATAGATATAGATTTGTCACTCTACCAATCGAATGAAGTCGCGGTTGCAAGACTTTTGTCTAATAGGGATGGCTTCGATGTGGCCGTCGTATCCAATATCAATTTAAGCGTTCTTGAAAAAACAGAAACTTTTGAGTTCGATGGTGTAGCGGAAATCATCGCAAACAGAAAATATTTGAATTTTCTTTCAAAGTCTGGACAGTGTGTTCCTTACCTCTGGGGTACTACTCTTTTTGCCTATGACTCGAGGTCTACGCGGGAGATTCCACAATCGTTAGCGCAGTTATATAAATTGAAAAAACAAGGATTCTCTATCGGAGTTCTAGATGAACCACTTGAAATGGCGGCTAGGATTGTTGGAGATAGTTTACATTTGTGCCCAAAACAATCGTATGAAAATATTTTTTCAAGTCTAAGTGGTTGCAAAGAAATATCTTTAAAAAATAGTAAATTAGAATTTTCATCTAAAGATTTTCTGACCTCATACGATGAATTTCTTAAAAATCCTAAAGTTGCTACTTATGGCTGGCAAGGCAGTGTTTTTTTGAACCTTCAAAGTGCACCTTGGATCAAATTTAATATTTCTAAGGATTATCCAATTATTGGGGCTGACTATGTATGTATTTTGAAAAATCGAAGCAAAAATGGACCTAGCTTAGAAAGATTAAAAAAATTCGTCGAAACTTTAACAAATAGAAAAAATACATTATTGAATGTAGAATCAACTCAATATTTCTCTCCCTACCTGGGCGACCTCGATGGGTTACACCCTCGTGTTGCGAAAATTTACAAAAAGCTTATTGCTAAAATTAAATATGACCCCCCTATTTTAATTAAAATTCCAGGTCCTAGAGAACACGAAGAAATCAATACTTGGTGGAAAGGTATTCGGTATGAAAAAAAATGAGTGATTCGATTGGGATGTTTTATTAAGAAAGTTTTGCGATGGTTATAGCAATAATTTAGCTGGTCTGGGATTTACCCAATAGATAGCTTTGCACGATTTGCAGTTATGGAATTCCAATAATTCTCCAGAAATAACAATCAGCAAAAACAAGCAATTCGAAAATTTTAAATTTAACAACAAAATTAAGGTTTCAAAATAGCATTCAACGAAATCATTTTTCTGGCCCGTCACCCGGGTGGCAAGGCTTAAAAGCGATTCCATCATCAGGGCATTGCTTGCAAAAAAGGCACTAGAAATGAGCGGAACATTGGTAGAAAGCAAAAGTGTCAAGAAGCGCTTCCAAAATCACATGATGTAACTGTCCGAAACGGAGGGAGCCTAGTGAATTTAATTAATTGGAATGTTAACGAATTGCCAGTAAGTAAGTTTGTCGCGTAACATAAAAAAGTAACAAGTTTCGCGTATGATAGGCAAATTTAGGTATTTTTTGTAAGTCAGATTCTCGATTCGAGACCAACTGTTGCCCGTATCACGTTTTAAACGCTTTGAATTTAGGGGTTAGACCAAACGTATGTTATTGAAACAGGACTGGTTCTTGGATAGGTAGTAAGCAAGCGTCGAGATTTTACGGAGGTTAACATGAAAGCCGCATTCCTAATTGTCATTTTGATACTAGTTTCGAAAGCAAAAGCTTCGGATTCATGTTTTAACAATAAAGAATTACAGGACTTAATAGCATTTCAAGAAAAGATGAATCATTGCTTTACCGGCCCTAAAAATGGTTGCGGGATTGATTCATTAAGTGCTGAAGATCAAATTGAAGCAAATCGACAGCGCGTTCTTCCATTTAATCGTGAAGCTGGAGATGGCTTTATGAATAAAGCTACAGGCGAAATTGAAGTTACATTCGGCGAATACAGAGGTGCTGGATCAATGGAAACAGTGACCGCTTCTGGGCAGAAAATTTCAAGCTGTCATGTTTTAACAGTAGCCCATCTTTTCTACACAGATTTTGATTTTCCGGTTGATTCCAAGGATATGAAAATTGCATTCAAAACCGGCCAAACGTGTGATCCAAAAGATCCTTTCGAAAATACTATTACAGGTGCCAAAGTGGCTTTTAAAATGACAAATTGGTCAAAAGATAAGCCAGAGCTTCGTGATTATAATTGTGGTGAATATAAAAATGGAAAGTGCATATCAAGAGAATTCTATGGACATAAAGATCTAGTGATCATTAAATTGCCAAAAGGAAGTTATGTTAAGAATGATCCAAATCATTTTACTATAAATACTAATCCACCAAGCCAAACAGTTAACCGTGTCGACTGCTGGGGTTATCCAGGTTCTGGCGGAACTCTATACATGCAAAAGGGCGCACAGTCTTTTGGTGATGAAAATGGAAAATCTCCTTTAGGAGTAATTACCAATGCAATTGCTTATAAGGGAATGTCGGGTGGGGGTTGTGTAAGTCCATCGAATCCTCGAGAATTAATTGGTTTGCTTGCTAAAGACAACCGGGGCTCTGGGAACTCCGCATTTCACGTAGCACCGGGTAGAGCGCTTTCAATTACTTCCAATTTTATAGCGTCATTTCACAAACTGGCTGAAAGATATAAAGCAGAAACAAACAAAGAGATTTCTAATCTAGAAGCTGAATGTGAATAGTAATTCGACGATTTCTATTTCAAATATAAGGCTGTTATTAATTTTCCATTACAATGGACACTTAAGTCTAGATTATGGAATTTAGAGACCATAAACAATTTAATAATTGTCTAAGAACCTCAAGTATTTACACTTTTTTCCGATAAAATAAGTATGAACAACCATTCAAGGATTTTACTAATTCTATTAGTGAATTGGATTTCTTTTTTTGCTTTTGGAGCAAACGAGGAATGTCGCTTAACTGAGAAAGACAATTCAACGCGGAAGTATCAGTTCGTTTGCGGGAAAGATAAAATTACGGTTCAGTGTCGGTCCAAATCGGAAGGGTTGTGTAAAGTACAGATCATGTCTGATTTGATGGCAGCAAGTTTTGATATTTCTGACGACAAATTCAAATCAATGGAAGTTTTTGATGAAGTTCGCACAGCAAAAGTGGCTTGCGAAAGCGAACTTCGAAGTTGTAGTCTGTATCCCGAAGTTTGCGAGGGCTATAAAAAAACTACCGCCTTTTTAAGAGGAAGAGTAACCTCAGAAGATAAAACTGGTAAACATTGTGATCAATTTGGATTCGGTTCCATTGAACAGACGGGTCAGATCGGAAATGAAGTTCTGAAAAGTTCTCCTGTATCGATAGATGACTGTGGAAATAATAGTGCTAAAATCGAAGCTGTTGCTTCAGCCAGGCTTTCTTTATTAGAAGAAGAACTCATGCGGCCTACCTCTAGCCCAGATGGATTTTTTACACATTGTAGCATCGGAAATAAGATACTTCAGCCAGAAGAAAGAGAAGCATATTTTAAAAAAATTCTAGAAATGTTTTCGGGCGTTCAAAAAAAAGCATTAAATCTTATTAGAAATAAAAATGAACTCAGCAGGCTAGTTTGCCAGCCAGGATTGGACTTGATTACTAAAACAGGAGAAATTGACACTGATAAGTTAACTTGTGTGGTTGTCGAAGAATCTAGAATTGGGCAGTCGAAACAAGCAAGCGAGATTAGATTCGCCTGTGGAGATAAGGATCCTAGAAATCATGTAACGAATCCGAACGGAGCTAGAAATTCTGGACTGATTGTTGCGCGAGATACCGAGCAGACTGCAGAACAAATGGAGCGCCCGAAAGAAGTTGGCGCCGCTATGAATGCTCCAATGGGTTTAGCGCCGGCTCTTACAAAGATTGATCAAATAGTTCCAAATGGTGATTCAGATTCCGAATCAAGGTCGGAAAAGACAATTTCCACGGGCGCGGTGAGAAGCGCAATTCCTAATGACATTGCCCTAGAAGCCGGACATGCGATTGCTCCTGTGTATCGAAGTCTTAAAAATATTGTAGGATCAGTAACACGAGATGTAGCACTAATAGGTTCAAACAAAAAGGAAATGCGGCAGCCTAATAGTCTTTCCAGCACGCAAGTACTACCCGGCGAGGAGAGCGACGCAAGTTCTGCAGAACAAAGCACAATTTCTGGCGCACTCGCTAACAACCTGTCAACGGCGGGCGGGGGGCCTTCAAAGCTAACTACCAATAAAGCGGCTATGAAAATTCCAAATATTAATGAACCTGAAATTGATTCGGGTCAGTCAGCTTTACGTGGTGGTGCGACGGGCATAAGTGCTTCTCCTCAAGGGGTTGGCGGCGGATCTATTGGAGGGTCACCATCCCGAAATACCCAAAATATCGACGGTGTATTTTCCTCAGAAAAAATCATGCAACGGTTGAGCGTCTTGACTGATGCGGATCAGATTAAAACTTTTTTTATCAGTGAATCTAAAAATATCCCGGGCTTAAGAGATTCAATTTATAAAAATGAAGATATTAAAAACTTGCTTGATAGAAAGAAAATTAAAATTGTAGGTAATAATGGTAAAGTTTCTGGCGCGAAGACTAAAGACGCAAAATTTATCTTTAGTGATAATGGGAAAGACTTTTTGCCTTTAACTTTAAAGGCAAAGTAAAGGGTAGAGGAAATTGTTGAAAAAAAAATCGTTTATCATCATCATCATTTTTTCTTTTTGGATTGGGTACATTATTTTATCTATAGCTCAAACCGTTTTTGAAGCCGCAGAATACAAAAAGCAAGATGATGAAAATCGAATCAAACAAGTAGACCACCTCCTTTCGATTGCCCAGACTCTCACGCTTACTGGGAATCTCGCCGCACTAAAAGTACACTTGGAAGAGGCGGCGGAACTTAAGCTTATTAACTATTTTTGCGTAAAAAATAAAGAAGAAATACTTTTTGAATACTCAGTGAACAAAAATACTGGCTGTTCGATGACCCACGACCGGCGGATAGCATCTTATGGAAACACTTTAGAATACAGCAATCAAATTGTTAAACCTATAATGGTCGAAAATCATTTCATAAGCGTTGGTTTTGCGACGGATTTCTGGACCTATTTTTGGCGGGGTCAGAAAAATAACATCATTTTTTCCTTCATCAAAGATGTATTCATCATAACCACATTCCTTGGTTTCCTCGTGTATTTGATCATGAAAGACTTTTTGGTTCTGGATCAGCTATTACAAAAAGGCAACAAACAGGGGTTAAGCAAAATGAAAGCTCACTCGCGTGAGGCCCAAACCCTGATCGATTCGACCCAAACTTTGAATCAAATGAACACCGACAAATCCGATAAAATTCACCATTTGCAAAATACCGTTGGACTTGCTATCCATTCGGAAATCGACAAAATGACACCGCACTTGTCTCAAATTCAGTCGTCTGTTGTCAGGATTGATCTAAATGGCTACACCCAAATTTTCTTAGAAAAAAAAGAAGCACACATCGTTGGCGTTTTGAACGAGTATTTTTTTGTCACCAATGATTTAATCAAGCGATTTAATGGCGAAATTTATCAGATCATCGGTGATGAAATTATTTTTGTTTTGAAAAATCAAGATCCACGCAGTGCTTTATTTTGTGTCCGATCTATATTTGAATGGGCTGTTGATCTGGATAAAAAAATC
>JAYVPD010000073.1:0-8536 GCA_043757515.1 Pseudobdellovibrionaceae bacterium | reverse complement strand
ATCAACGAAGCCTATACTAGAACTATAGCTGGCGATGTGAAGTATCGCTTTGTCGTAGATTTAAAAACTCTGTAAATTATAGACAGATATTTTAGGCTCAATTATAGTTTGTATAGAATTTCAACTCAATTTAAGGAGACCAAATGGCAACTACAAAACCCCCAGTCAAAGTCACAGTTACCGGCGCTGCAGGGCAGATTGGATACAGTTTATTATACAGAATCGCTTCGGGCGAAATGTTAGGCAAAGATCAACCGGTCATTATGCAACTTTTAGAAGTAACACCGGCGATGCAAGCGCTTAAAGGTGTTATGATGGAACTTGAAGATTGCGCATTTCCTTTGTTGAAAGGAATTGTCGGCACAGACGATGCAAAAGTTGCTTTTAAAGATACCGAAATCGCATTGCTTGTTGGCGCACGTCCGCGATCAAAAGGAATGGAAAGAAAAGACTTGCTGGAAGCCAACGCTCAGATTTTTACGGTCCAAGGAAAAGCCATGAATGAAGTGGCAAATAAAAATGTAAAAGTATTAGTTGTCGGTAACCCAGCAAATACAAACGCGTACATTGCAATGAAGTCAGCTCCAAATTTGAATTCGAAAAACTTCACGGCCATGTTGCGACTGGATCACAATCGCGCGCTTTCTCAGCTAGCTAATAAAACAAAATGTGCGGTTGGTGATATACAAAAACTTGTTGTTTGGGGAAACCATTCGCCAACTATGTACCCTGACTACCGATTTGCCGATGTCGATGGCAAGGCAATGAAAGCTTTAGTTAACGATGAAACTTGGTACAAAGAAACATTTATACCAACTGTGGGAAAGCGCGGAGCCGCGATCATTGAAGCTCGTGGACTTTCTAGCGCGGCATCTGCTGCGAATGCGGCGATTGATCATGTTCACGATTGGTGGATGGGAACGCAGGGCAAATGGGTAACAATGGGAGTTCCTTCGGATGGTTCATACGGAATTCCAGAAGGAATCATTTACGGTTTTCCATGCACCTGTGAAAACAAAGAATACAAAATTGTTAAGGGATTAGAAATCGATGCATTTTCCAAAGAGAAAATGGATTTCACCTTGAAAGAACTTCTTGAAGAGCGTGATGGTGTTAAGCATTTGTTAGGTTAGAAAGAGACTTTAAAAAATGGTGGGTTGCCATTCGGGCAGCCCCGCCTTTTATTGCGATTTCATTTATTCAAGGATTGACAGCACAAATTAAGCTACGCGGTGAACCACATGGGCTTCCGGTCGTTCTCCAACGATTGTCAATTGTCGACGAACTATTTCCATATATTGCGGACCAACCGCTTCCTCCATTGTCAGCCCAATTCGCACAACTGTAATAATTATTTGCCGGCGTCGTGTTGGACCACAACGATGAAGACGTAGTGTCTCGACCCGTCCAATAGGTGCGCGCACCATTGAAATAATTTGCAGCTGACCAAATGGTTGAATCACCAGGTCCGAGGCCTGTTGCGTCCGTTGTAAATGAAGCGCCTCCAGATCCAGATTCACCAGCTACTGCAAAATAATAGGTAGCCAGCGGGGTCAAATTCGTACAAGTGCTGTTGTCACAAAGAAATGCTTTTACTTTTGATGCAATCAATTGCCCAGCAGAGTTTGCAGCTGCGTATCCCATCCAACTTGTATTGGTCGTCGTTAGTTCCGTCAGGCAAGCCGCATTGGCTCCCGCTAGCCCCCCAAGCGCTCCGTTGTATGCGGTCGTCGTCACAACAAAATATCCAGAACCCGCGGGCGCGGTAATTCCATTTGTAGGCTGCACGGTTGAAATCTTAACCCAGCTTCCGCCAACGTAAGCCTCTAAAGCCGAAGTCGTTGTGTTGTAGCGAAGGTCTCCATTAACTGGAGCACCGGTTCTTTGTGCTGTGGTGCCAGCAGGCAAGCGAAGCGAATCGGTTTTAGAGGAAATGTCTAACGAGGTTGCGGGTGTCGCTGTTCCAATTCCAACATTACCATCATTGCGAACAAATAGTTTCGAAACGCTTGCAGAGTCTGTGACATTCAAACCTGAAGCCGTGTTGTCCGTCGTTGTGCCTTTAATTTGAAGTTTTGAGCTTGGAGACGAAGCTCCCATGCCAATATTTGCAGTATTAAAATAAAGTGGCAAAACGCCAGATCCTGGCCGATAGGCTTCGATCCAACCCGTGCCAAGGCTTGCCAACATTGTAAGGTAACTCAAGTTGGTTTGATCATACACCGTAACAGTACTATTGCCATCGCTGGCGCCGTCCCCAACAGTTGCGATATTACCTTTAACCTGAAGTTTTGTACTTGGAGTTGATGTTCCAATACCGACGTTTCCTATATTATAATAAATATTGCTACCAGACGTCGTCCATTGGCTGGCGGAAACCGCGCTCCATGTGCCATCACCACGTAAGTACGTCGTATTGTCAGCTGTGCCTGTGCCCAATCGTGCGGTCGCCATCACTCCCGATGTAATTGAGGACGCTGCGATTGATCCCGCTGCGCTCACGGTTTGTGTTGCGGTTCCATCATAAAATTTAAGTAACTTAGCGGTGCTGTCATACCAAAAACTGCCGGCCGCAGGAGTGCCCGGTGGAGAGGCTGTCGTGTAACTGGGCAGAGAGGCCGCTGTTGTGTTTTGCACGGCCATATACTTTGAACTGGCGCCGTTAATCACATTTAAAAACTCTGTGAGTTGAGCCGGAGTGAGTGCCGGTGCTGTAACAGGATTGCCACTACCATCCACAGTTCTAACTAAATTTGTAGATGCAAACGGTCCTACTTTTTGTGCCTCGACTGCTGCCAGTGCCATCGGAACATAGTTTAGTCCTAAGGTAGGCATTGGTTCATAGTCTGCCATTGTTTCATCTTTGAAATACACGATGAATTTTCTGCCGTCTGTTGTACCAGGCGTGTACGTCGTGCCCGAAGCACAGCGAGTCGTATCTAACGTCATCACGTCACGATTAGCAAATATCCGATCTATTGCATACGTCGCGGTATCAATACGAGTTCCTGTTCCATCATTAAGCGTGAGAGAAAAAATTCCTGAGGCGCCTGTCAGATTAAGCGTTTGAGTTTCTTCATATAACAAACAGTTTTCTGTTCCCGGAGATCTGATTTGCATTCTGAATTGAACATTGGATCCTTCGAGCGCGGATCCGTCTGGTTTAAAAATTCGACCCTGATAAGATATACCCGAGCTGTTGGCCTGAGCGGTCAAATTGATAAAACTAATAAGTAACAATAGGATCGAACCAATCGACATACTATTTTTTCGGCAGGAAACTGATTTTGCTTGATAATACTATTCTTAGAATCTCACCAATTACCATATTAAGTCGCTTTATTTGGAGTTTTTACCCAAAGCAATGTATCAATTTGGTACTCTCATAATTACCATTGTTTTTCTTTGATATTCTCCAGCTTTATCGAAGTTTTCCAAATCTTCTTTTTTTTCAGCGTCTGTGTATCTCGGCTGTAACTGCCAAATCCCTTTAAGCTCTTCAAAATCTTCTTCAAACACTGCGCCGTATCCGTGATTGATTCTATCAAAATCAGCAATCATCCAATGATTTAATTCCTCCATATTCGGATCCAACTCACGATAGAATTTATACATGAAATTCTTCTCGTGTTGATCAACACCAGCATCCATATACATCAAATAGTTTCTTGCTTGATTCAAAAATTCGTTTCCAAATTCTGAAAATCGATGGCCTGAATCAAGCGCTAATGTCTCGGCCTTTGAATTGTGTTCGTGAGCCAGTTGCACATAGTAAACAAAAAGATCCAATTCAGGCGTTGCGGGCTTTTTAAATCGGGAGCTCCATTGGAGGGTTTCAGGATCGAGCTTGGAGCGCGCCCCTACCAAATCGATATCTAAAAAAGGTCTCTGAGGTTCAACGGCCATCTTTGGCAAAGCCTTGGCTGACGGGGCACTCGACAGAACTGGTGTAATTTTGGCAATATCAGATACCCTCTTTAGCGAGGCGATCTGCCTTAACGGCTTGCTGCTTTTTTGTCGAGATTTATTGACAATTCGCTTTGGCTTTTCGTGAACAAAAAAATCACCAAAAAGAAAAAATACTCCTAAAATAAAGATGATTCCAAAAAATAGTTTTGTTGGCATTAGGATACTACGTTGCAAAAAGGGAACCCGGCAGGAAACTCTATTTCATTCGTAGACTTATAATTTATGAATCTAATATACAGCCGTCAATATTTCGACAGACAAGGTGACTTAGTAGCCGAATCAATAAGACAATTTTTCTAAAAATGAGACACTTTTAATTTATAGGTTCGGCTTAGGCACCAAACCTATAAATGCTTCAAATCTATCTGCACAGACTAGTATAGCGATAAATTTTCTCAGTTTCCGTGCGTGAACCATTAAATTGCGCCAATGTTTTTTGATTATCAATCAAATCAGCAAACAGTTCGCGTACGGTATTTCTATTGAAATACTCTACATAGCGATAACCCCAAACTGTGCGGTTTTGATAACTGCATTGTTGGTGACCATTGCCATCTGGATAGCAAACATAATCAGGAACGGTATAGGTGCAGCTTTCATTATCGCGCATCATCGCTGAATCAGACACTGTTGTAGATACGTGCCCACTAACATCAAAATTTTGATTGGCTTGAATTTTAGAAAGTTGAAAATTTCCATTTTCAGGAAAATCAAAATTCTTAGGTCTTTTTAAAATTATAGATTCTTTAAAAATATTAGCTTTCATATCAATCTTAATTTCAGTTTTTGAGCTAAAATCAATTGTCGAAAAATAATTCCCAGCCGGAATTTCCAATTTCTTATTTGGATCACAAGAAGCAAATGGATTCCATCCACATTTTTTATTAACAGACGCCGTAAATGCCTCATGAACTGTCAAAGTCCCAGAAATTTCCTTGCAAGAAACCAAAAACAAAAACAAAGCCGATATAACAAATATATTTTTCATAAAAACCCCACCCGTTACCCCAAATCTATTGCCCAGATAACCCCAAGTCCATACCAAATATTCAATTTCTTTTAATATGCGGTAAAATCAATCTGATTCCATTTGTTGCTATGAGTATAAATAACAAGGCGCCCCTAGTTTAAAATTGCATTCATAACTGCTCCAAAGGAACTAGTCTTTCTTATATTCTTTGCCTTGAGCCAAGTGAAATAACTCTGTTTCGATGCCAGCCAGCCGGTGCCACCTTTCAGATTTAAAATTTTTTTCTCTAAATCATGATTTTTTTCGAGTTGGCCTCGATTAGTGAGCGATCAATCTCGGCTATCAGATCACTGTATTTGTAGCCTTCATGAAATGCGACTCCCGCTTCAAATAATTCATAAGCACCGCCAATACCTACCAAGCCTACAACTGTAAATAATGCAACTTCGTCTACCCAACCGGCAGTTCTAACCAAACCATTTCCGGTCATGGCCAACAACGATGTCGATTTTGCTCCGGCCATTTGAATGGCCTTTCCACCCATCCATGTCAGTATTTTTGGAGTCATCAGCGTGACGCCCGCAATCGCTGCGGTCGTTCCAACTTGGCCTACAGCAATTGGAAGACTTGAGGCTTCGGATGCCGCTATGGCAAAAGCTAAAATGGGCTCTGCAAAAATCACGGCAGCTACAAAGGCAGCGCTCCCGCCGACTGCGAAAAGGACCGGGCGTATTTCAGCCTGAAATACCACGTTTTGGTTATGAATCTCTGCAGTCACTTTTAGCATTTCTGTGACAAGGGCATCTTCTAGATTTATCAATGAAACAATAGCCGAATCCTTTGCCGATTGGGTCATCTGGGCAGAGTTTTGAATCGATTTCAATAGTGCTTTGGTAGTATAGCCAATACTTTTTGCATCACCTGATGGACGGTTTGTGAAAATTTGGGTCATCAAAGATCGAGCCCCAACCAGATACTGCTGTGTTTGCTTGTCTTGCGGAGCCAAGGATAAAAAATGAAACCACTTGATAACCAGTAAACCACACTGCTCAGCTGAAGGCTGCATTGAACTCATGACCAATGCACTCTTTGTTAACTGCAGAGAGAAACCGAGTTTACCAAAGCCTGATAGAATCTTGTCCCATTCTTTGAAAATTATTTTTTTTCAACGCCCGTTATTTTATCTTGAATGCTCTTTGTACAGCTCAACAAAAGAGCCTCACCTTTAGCTACCGCTTCTGCAGAAGGCCCCTGAACGATTTCATTTCAATAGTCAAACCAAGTTTTTCTATCAGGAGCTTTTTTTGAATTCAGGGACCGAAGTCCCTATATTTTCTAGTGAAAAACCGGCACATGCCAAGGTGGAAAATCGCCAAGCTCTCGAACAGGATCCCTATGCAATGCCTGGATCCGTGTCCACTCAAGATTAAGATAGGTCATTTGATCTTCCAATGCCGAACTACTTGAAGTCGAATCGACAGAACACGGGCTCGAAGGCGCATACGCAGTAGATCGACAAACGCTAAATTTGGTCGTCCTCAAATCAGCTGTCATTGTCCCGATCCAATCTTTTAGCAGCATGGGCTGGTCCGGATTTATCGCCGGGTCTAAAATGACGGGCTGTTGGCCGACCATAACAATCGGAACTACATGATACCACCAGCTGACAGCTCCCGAAGGAGAATTTTTAGTTTTCACTGTTAGATTTCCAAAAATAAATAACTTTGCGGGCACAGGCAGATTCCAAGTTTTCAAATTCTGAATAGCTAGGGCCGCACGGGCAAAACAACCATCATCTGGAAATAGCCAACTTGAACGCCTCATCATTTGGTGACTACTGTCTTTGATAAAACGAGTGTCACGAAATTTAGTAAATGCTTCAACGGCTTTGGGGCCACTTTGATAGGCAGGGACTTTTTCAAAGGTCAAAAGTTCCAAAGATTTTGCTTCGTTCAGCGCTGTATCCAAAGGAATGGGCATTCCTAATTGTGCTAACCGCAATTGATAACGCTGAAATGCTGATTGCGCGGATTCTTGCTGACCTCTGATCTGAGAATGAAGCCAAGGCATCGGTAGAATTTGTGTCCGCTGAGACCAAACATTAGTGGAAAATAAAAGTAAAAATAATTGAATACGTCGCATAATCCCCTCTTTGAAGAAATAAAGGTAGCTAAGGAATAATTCGACGGCAAATGAAAAAACGGATAAAAATAAAAAAAGGCCCCGTGTGTCTTCTCTTCACACGGGGCCAGGGTATTAATAAATTAACCTGGAATTACTAATTCTATCTAACTACTTGATTATCGCTTCAACTGGATGATCTCGTTTAAAAGCTCATCGGTTGTAGTAATCGTTTTCGCATTGGCTTGGAAGCCACGCTGATTTTGAATCATGTTTACGAACTCGGTCGCTAAATCGACAGTTGATCGCTCTAATGATTTCGCATAGATTTTACCGCGTCCTGAAGAACCGGGACCACCCATTGAGGCGCCGCCCGAATCTCTAGATTCTTTCAGTCGGTTATTACCGACTTTGAATAAGGCTTCCGAATTTTCAAACTTTGCCAAGGCAATCTGCGCTAGATCGGCAGCTTGACCGTTAGAATAAACTGCGGTCAACACGCCTTCATCATTGAACGACATTCCTGTGATTGTACCTGCCGCTGCACCGTCTTGGTTCCATGAAATTAAATCAGAACCTTTTCCGTATTGCTTAGTTCCATCTAAGCCTTTTCCACCACTGGCAATATCATCACCGAAGTTAATCTTAACTTTTTGATTTTGAAACGCGCCGCCTTTGAAATTAAAGCTAGAATCAGTAACCTCTTGCTTGTCTAATTTTCCATCAACATTAAACTCAAGAGTCCCTTTTACGACCGATGCCATTTTTCCTTCGTCGCCACCGGTCACTTCTTTACCATCACAAAGACCGTTGTATTCCCATTTTCTATCTGCGACTTTATTAAAGAAAAATTGAACTAAGTGTTTATTACCTTGAGAATCGTACATCTCGATACCCGTTGAGTAATGTGACGTTGAATAAGGATCGTCTACGTTAAATTTTTTATTTGTGTCGACTCGAGAATCTAAATTCAGATCTAATTTTAGTAGTGAAGAACCTTTTGCAGGAATCAGGGCTCGAGGAAATTTAATATCGTTTAGTTTGTTTAAGATATTACCTTTCTCGTCAGTCATGAAGCCTTGAACTTTTTGATTGTCGTTTGTAACTAAATAACCTTCACGGTCAAAGTGGAATGATCCATCCCGCGTGAACGACTCGCCGTCGCTGCCTTTTACTTTATAGTAACCATCACCTGAAATCGCCAGATCTGTCGCTTTCTCTGTCGCATCCACATTACCTTGTGCTAATATAGGATTAACAGCGCCGATTTTTACCCCGCGACCAATCTGATTACCACCCAAGATACCTTTTAGATTCTTAGAGATAATATCCTGGAACTCTGCACGTGAAGCTTTAAAACCGATAGTGTTCGCGTTTGCGATGTTATCCCCGATAACTCCTAACGCTTCACCTTGTGCGGTTAAACCGGATACACCGGTATAGAGAGAAGAAAGAATACCCATTATGACCTCCATG
>JAYVPD010000072.1:0-30703 GCA_043757515.1 Pseudobdellovibrionaceae bacterium | reverse complement strand
AAAGGCCAGGCTAGAGGCCAACAATAAACGTGAGTATAACTTCCTATTCATAAATCTTCCTTTTTTTTGGTGCTACAGAAGTTACATTCGAATCACACACACGAGGTCTATCGGACCAATGATCGGGGGACTTTAGTAAGCCATGGATTTTATCAGCAAATAATGAGTAACAATAAATTCTAGTTTTTTTAAACTAGTGGAATTTTGGTCAGATAGCTTAAGCAAAATTTTTTTTGTTTTCATTTTTTTTCAAGAGGCCTCAACTAGCTTTTTACTTTCAATGCCTAACAATAATTGTCCAAACAGTTAGGGATCTCGGAATGAGACAGATTATTATTGCCGATTCAAACTTAGCGACAAACGGCCGGGATAAAATATCATTTCGGGATCGTAAATGGGAATGCTCTATGCAGTTACTATTTCCAAGATGAAAAACTTTATTTGGATTGCCATTCTATTTATAAGTGTTCTGACTTCAGGCTCACCCGGTGATTTAAAAATTTGGGTAGCGCAAATGAAAGTGCGGCCCGGTGATTTTAAGACCACGATGGAAGACTTAACCAAAGAATATTTGCGCGCGGTTGAAGCCGGTGCTGATTTGTTTATCACTCCAGAAGGAATTATCCCAGGCTATCCTTCCAACGACTTATTGTTTGAACATGACTACATTCAGCGATCGGTGGAAGCGGCCGCCGTGCTTCAAGAATTTACCAAAGGACATAAAACAGCAATGGTCCTAGGCCATATAGGCCTGAACCCAAGCCGCACAGGAAGGCCTCTGCAAAATTTCTTGAGTGTATTTGAAAATGGTCAACTGACCTATCGGCAGGCCAAAGTGTTGCTGCCAACGTACGGGCCATTCAATGACTTACGGTATTTCGAACCAGGGAAAATCAGTGATATGAAACCATTTCTATTTCGTGGAAAACGAATTAGTTTTGTTATTTGCGAAGACGGTTGGTACTACGATCGTGATTCCTATGGTCGACTGCCTTATAAACACAATACTATATTAAGAACAAAAAAGAACAAACCGGACTTTGTGATTTCTTTGTCGGCAAGTCCATCCAATGCCGGTAAACAAGCATTGCGTGAAGAGGTGCACCGCTATGTCAGCGAACTATTAGGTGTGCCGCTATTGTGGATCAATCAATATGGCGCAGTTGACGGTTTGGAATTTGATGGCGGCACGATGCTAATTCCACCGGATCCCAAGCAGGCGTTGCTGATGAAATTGGCCAGCTTTGAATTTGATTCTGCGCTGTTGACTCTACCGCAAAACCCAGCGGATCCGATCAGAGTGCAGACCTTAAAGGCTAATAAAGTGGAATTTAAAAATGAAACTGAATTGATTATGAAAGCGTTGGCTTTTGGATTAAAGGAACATGTTCGCCAAACTGGCTTTGATTCTGTTGTTTTAGCCCTAGATGGAAGCTTGAATTCTGTTTGGGCATTGACCAATGCCGTCCAAGCCTTGGGCGCCGAAAAGGTGTTTGTGATTCTGCCGGAATCTAAAAAGGAACTGGAACAAAGTTTAAATGATTCCAATATTTTGTTAAAAAATTTGGGAATTCCTGAAAATAATAGACTGGCGGTCCCAGAGGACTATTTTTCGGCGATGAGTTCATTTCCGGAAAAGGAAAGCGAATTTGGGACCCAACTAGCGGCTCGAGATCCAAAGTGGGCGCAGTTTTTTAAAACCAAAAAATTTAGAATTCAAACGGTTAATAAAAGCCAACTCGCAACGGGAAACAGCTCGCTGTTATCCGAACTAGCAGGGGACGTGGCACCAAATGCCGATTTGCTGGAAACTGATATACGAAATTTAGCTGAGTATTTTAATAAAATAAAAGGACGTGCGATAATTCCTGTCTCTTTTTTAAAAGAGGCTTCGGCACAACAAAAGATGATTGGACATCCAATCATAGACTCGCTTCCTTCTTATCAATTGATCGATCTACTTATTAAAGATATAGTCCGGGGGCGATTGGCTCCAGCGGAGTTAGCAAAAAAATACTCTGATTTGGACAAACAAGTAGAACCACGATTGCGACCCGTTGTTGGATTGGTTTTAGAGCTATTCAATTCAAGTGAAAACAAACGCCAAATATCGCAAGCGACTCTGATTCGAGTCACCAATTGGCCTTTGGGAAAAGAATTTGCAAAACCAATTATGGGTCTTCGAAATGGCAGTGTGCCATCACTGAGCGAACTGTTGTCATCCCGCCGCGTTGGTCAATCCTGCCAGCGATTTTATGGGCTTTAGATTCTTCTTATTAAGTTCGAAATAGAATTATGGTAAAAACCCAATCGAAAAAGAGCAAACCTAATATTTTCTGAACCGGAACCGCGAAATAAGTGTACTTTGCCGTAGAAGGTTACTAGCGTGAGCATCAGGGGGATGCTGATGCGTTTGCTAACTGTTTTACTTTTAGTTATTTTGGAAACCGTGTCTGCCAAAGCAGAACGATTTGACGAGTTTTTAAAATCAATGGATACCAGTCTTCCGATTCATACCGATTTTATGCAGTCGGTATTAAAATCATATCAAACGAAATTAGCTCGGCCTAGCTTGCTAGAAAAATGGGGAGTGATAAATACCGATGCGGCCGCTACTTACAACGGTATTTTAAATACGATTGTATTGAAAGATGAATACACGATTGAAAATACCTCGTCGGGGGGAGGCAAAAATCGTCGAATTAAAATGCTGACTGAATTGAAAGCTATCGAGCCCGTAGTTTGGTCGGTGCGCGCCCAAACTATTTTTCACGAGTTGTCGCACGCTGAATTTGGATGGCTCCCTCGATCATCGGATTTAGACGATAAAAATTTGTTGTATTTTTTCGATCATGATTTTGAAAATTATTTGAAACTACATCAAACGCAATTTAACCGAATGGATAGGATAATAGCACGATCAGAAATGTTTGCTTATTTTCGCGGGGATATTTTGATGCTGTTGATCGAAGCGGTGGAGGCAGTCCTTGTTGAAAACGGCTATTTCAGTAGTTCTAAACAATGCAAAAATACTAAATTTGTTATGGCCACCCTGCAGGCGTTGCCCCGCGAACAGTGGTCGGACTTTGTGTTGATGGGACGCAACGACGACTACACTAATATGCAATTGCCTTCGATTTATGTGAAAGGCAGAGATGGTCAGGTGGATCCAAAAGATCCTTTAGCGGCCGCTTTGCAGCACGTTTTGTGGGCCCAGCTTTCCAAACATTTTATGCCAGCCCGAACAAAATCAGAATTAATTCAATGGATGAACACTAAACCAGAGCTTCGGCAGCTTATTGGTGCATGCCGAACGACGCTGCTTTCAACAACGCCCTAATCGTTGGTATCATTTATTGTACACCAGCAAAAAAATCAGATTTTTATACTGGCTTTAGGAAATATTTGCGTATAATTTCGGAACTGAAGAATTTCTACGTGGAGATACTATGCGATTAGTGCGAACAACAATTGTTCTATTGTTTTCTTTAATTTTTTTATTGAGTTCAGTAAATTGCTCGACGTTAGCGGCCGCTCAGACTCCGTCTGAAGACGATATTAACGCTGAATCAGCCAAGGCCTATCTTGAAGTTAAATCCAAATCAAAAGTTTCAGCGCGAGGTGATTGGAATGATATGGTTCAGCGGGTGTCTCGCCGAATTGCGGTTGCTTCGGGGGAAAATTTTCAATGGGAAGCTGTCTTAATTGATAATCCAGAACCCAATGCTTGGTGCATGCCTGGTGGAAAAATTGCGGTGTACACTGGAATTATGCCAATTTTAAAAACCGAAGGGGCATTGGCTGCTGTGTTGGGGCATGAAGTGGCGCATGCCACCAGACGGCATGGACAAAAAGGATATGCTCGAGCAATTGAAGAACAACAAACGGGCGCTTTGATTGGCGTCGCCGCTCAGGTAGGCGGGCAAGTGTTGTGTCAGACCGATAACTGTCGATTGCTGGCCGGTCTTGGCGGTGCTGCTGCCGGTGTAGCTCTGACTTTCTTTAATAGAAAATTCTCGCGCGCTGATGAAAGCGAAGCCGATCAATTTGGGCAGACTTACATGGCCAAGGCGGGTTATGATCCCGCTGAATCCATCGTTCTGTGGGAACGAATGGGCGCAGCAAACAAAGGTTCGGCACCTCCAGAATGGATGTCTACCCATCCTTCAGATAGCAATCGCAAATCTCAACTTTCCAAATGGCTACCGCAAGCCCAGCAGTCCTATCAACAATCGCCACAAAAATATGGTCGTGGCACTGACATTAGATAGAGAGTTTGAAGACTGGAATCTTTAGAACCAGTCTTCAAATATTTGAATTATTGGCAACAAAAATAAAATTAATTGCTGACCAATTGATTCTGCGCGATTCAAATCAAATTTTCCTTTGGTGTCTCCGGTTCCAGATAGTTCAACACCTTGGCGTGCTCGTTGCTCGATCCTATCTTCTAGATGAATGCAAAAAGTCGAATCATTAACTATGAGAGCCATTTCTGCGTTCATTCGCTTTTGAGATCTTGGGTCAAAATTTGCAGATCCAATCACACAAATTTTATCATCCACTACTAGCGATTTTGCGTGGGTGCTAAAAATGGAACCCGTTGTAAGGTCGGGGAATGGGATTTCGAGATCAACAGGAATTCCACCGGTAGCTAAATAGACATCGGCTCCAAGGGCTGCCAGCATGGTCGTATGATCTAACGTCATCGAATTAACTATAAATTCCTTTTGAGCTGCTTTTCTTGAGTTTGTAAAGATATTTAATTTCTTTCCGGCTCTTAAATATTTTAGAAATATTTCCCAGCCTTTCATATCAGGAATTATATATCCATTTTCTATAGTCATTTTTTTTTCGGCCTTTTCCATAATTTCAAGTATGGCTGGTCCAGTAACTGTCGCGGTGGGATGGTCCCAATCGGGACCATCTGAAACAAAACGAATATCTGAAACTTGGTACCAAAGTTCTTTTTCTAAAGCGCGTTGTCCCGCAGTATGAACAGTTTCAAGCATTTTTGTTTCAGTATCTTGTAAATCATCTGAAATAAACATTCTAGCTAGATTTTTATCTTTAGTATAAATCGTGACCGCTTTGTTGTATTTGTAAATATCTGCTGCTCCATCGCGAGCCGTTGGAAAACTTTGATTGGGGCTTAATCTATTAGGTTCAGAGCGAAAATATTCCATGTTCGGATATTCGATAGGCATCGGAATTTCAGATTTAGTGGATTGCCAGAAATCCTCAAAAGAGCTAGCCATAGTAGCTACAATCGGACCTCTAATTACAATATCACGATCATAGAAATTAAATAGGCGTGAAAAAGTGAAATATTCATCTGAAATATTTCTCCCTCCGACGATAGCTTCTTTTTCAGAAACAATTATTTTGCGATGATTGCGAGTATTGAGATTCGGGAAACCTGCCATGTTATAAAGTTTAAATTCAATTCCATTTTGGTTAAGCTCTGCCCAATCAAGATAACCAAACAGTTTATGCCGTGGAGTTGCGTCAACTAAAATTCGAACCCGAATTTTGGGGTTTTCTTTTTTTTTCATAACCAGGGCATGCATTAAAAGCCGACTACCATAGCCCTTTTCAAAGATGAAGGTTTCGATATCGATGTAGTCTTTTGCATTTTGAATAAGCTCTAGTCTAGCTTCTAGACTGGCAATGCCGTCTTCGAGCAGACGAACCGAATGAATTTCTTTGGAATTTACGTCTATTTTTGTCGGCGCCTTCGACCAGGAATTTGTACAAAACAATGACATTAATATCGACAGTGTCAAAACTGTAAACAGACACCTAGATTCATTTTTAGTTGTTTTGAAGGACATCGTAAATCGCATTGAATTTCAACCTGTGCCTCCCTTAGTGCAACAAAAAGGCCAAAATCACGAGATCTGGCCTACAATCCAAAATGGTCAAGCACGCGATGAACAAGGAAAAGATCCTCTCTGAAATCCAAGGGATCTTCTGGTAAATAAAGTGGATTATCTAAAGATATAGAATGCATTTTTTTAAGTTTGGTTCGAGCGTGTTTCCAATAGCGCTCTTGCCATTGCGGATTTGTTACCCGAGTGAACAACTCACTCAGCTGCAGACTGCGCTTGGTTGCTGCCTGATTCATTTTTTTCTGACCCGGAAAAATATAATTGAGTGACGGGTAAATATCTTCCGGGTTCATGGATTCAAGCAAAAAATACGTAGCCACAAATAGGGCAATTAAATAGTCTCGATTAGATTTTGTTCTTTGCTTTGCCCAACTATGTCGGCTTCCCGACCGATAGATGATGCGCATATTTTCAAATAAAACTGAATTTTTAAGTCCAAGTTCATCACCTAGAGCAAGGTCAAGCAGAACGACTAAACTTTCTGCAAAGTTTAAATAGCGACTGAGGTCACGTTGTTCACTCGGAGCCGGTGGTAAAAGCCGCCAGATCACGCGATGATTTTGTTCATGAAATACTGATATTTCACTAAAGCGAAATAAAGCGGCCATTTCGAGTTTTGGGTCGGACACATCATGGGAGTTCTGACAAAACCAATTAAATTCAGAGGCTGACGGTGAATAGTCGATACTGTCTTCAAACAGATCCTGTGCGCTGAGTGAGCGCATCGTCGAACAAATTCTAGGATAAAACCGTCCACCCAATTCTAAATAGAATATTCGACTTTTTAAATAAAGTGGACTCAGCGTCAGCAACTGTGAATCAAAGGGGTATTCAAAAAGTATCCATTTTTTAATTTTATTTGACGTCGGCAAACTTGATAACGTTTTTGCATCTTTTAGAAAATAATTTAGTTCAGAATTAGTGGTCATTGTTTTCAATTAACCTATATTGAAATTGGTAATCTAGTCAACTGCATGGTGCCAACACTTATATTTTGTCACTGCCAATTCAATTGTAAAACTTGCGAGTTATTTAAAGCTGTAAATAGGAGGATGCCATTTCTCAGCCATTGTCGGAATTAATTAACTCAAAATTATGATTGATTTAATTTTAGGCCTTTCTATAATTAGGGAATGCCAATCTAATGAAGTTCAGATTATGGATGTTGTTATGAGAATGGCAATGGAGAGCTACTTATTATGATTAAATTATATAAAATTGAAAATTCTGATTTGGACTACAAAGCCTTTATTTGCCTAGATTCATTAAAAAATAAAATGGCGTTTGGTGGTTGTCGATTTTCATTATCAGTAGATGAAAATGAAGTGGGTCAACTTGCCGCCTGTATGTCGTTGAAGCTTGCACTTCATGGGTTGCCTGTTGGTGGAGCCAAGGGGGGATTTCATGTGGATCCAAAAAATCAGCGAATATTTGAAATAATCGCGGATTTTGCAAAACAGATGAGGCCTATACTTTCTGAAACTATTGTTTTAGGTAAAGATCTTGGTGCAAATGACGATATGATGGATCACCTTTACAAATCTATGAATAGTCCCCAACTTTCTCCAGTGCAAATGAATTTTCCAAATAAGGGTGTTCCTGATAGAATTCGAGAATTTAAAGGCTATCAAAAAAATATGACAGGTAAAGGGGTGGCTTGGTCAGCTTTTTCATTTTACCGAGATGATATTTCTAAAAAATCGGCAATAATTCAAGGTGCCGGCGCGGTTGGAGTTGGCACAGCAATCCGTTTAAAGGAAATGGGCACAAAAATTTTAGCGATATCCGACAAAGACAACGCTGTTTTTTGTAAAACTGGCTTGCCGGAAAAATTTTTTTCCGAAGGAATCCAGGGTGGAGTTATTCAAGTTAGTAAAATTCCTGGAAACTGCGAAATTATGCCTTCACAGGCACTCTATAGCGTTAAAGCTGATATGATTGCATTGGCGGCGGCTTCTAATAGTATTCATGACCATCATGCTAGTAACTTTAATGTTGAGTTGGTTGTAGAAGGATCGAATTTTGGATTGATCGATTCAGCAAGGCAGTTGCTGTTCAAACGTAAAATAGTAGTCATTCCTGATGTGATAGCAAGTAGTTCAAGCGCTGCGTTGGTTGCCCATCAGATGTGCTCGGGTAATAGCTTGTCCGAGGAGGATGTTTGGAAAAAAATTAAGAATGCCATTATAGATACATCTACAGAAACTTTAAAAATTGCAAAAATAGAAAACATAGAACCACGCCAAGCCTACAAAGATATTTTGGTTCCAAGATTGCTAAAATAGAAAATAATTTTTTAGAGTACGTCAACAAGAACAAAAGTTAGGTCGTCCCTAAGAGGTACCCCTTGCTGAAGCTTTTCCACTTGCTTTACAATGTGCTCCCGAGCTTCTTCCAAAGGTAAATTAGAGGTGTTATCAAGTATCTTATGAACTTGCCTCATTCTCAATTGACTTCCCCCTGGTAATTCCAATTCAGTCAGCCCATCCGTGAAAACAAACACTCGATCGCCAGCAGCTAGTTCAACCTCGGTGTACCCAAGACTAAAAGGCTCTAAACCTAAGGGATTCCCAGCTTCACTTTCTAAATGGCTTTGAGCACCTTTTTTTAGTATCATAATGGGCGGTGCTCCGGCGGTCCACCAGCGCAATTTTTTATCTGCCCAGCTCATTGACACTGCCGACATAGTCATAAAAAAATTTCCTTTTGCAAAGTGGTGAAATCCTTCGTTTAACTCCCGCATCACCTCTGGAATATCTAATATAGGATTTGATCGAGCCACATTTCGCATCTGAGCGGCTGTTGATGCTGTCAGCATCGCTGAGGCGGCCCCATGCCCGGTCACATCACCGACAAGAATTGAAAGGGTGCCTTCTTTGTCTTCGTTGTACCACCACCAATCGCCACCGGCTTTACTGCATGGTCGATAGTACCCACAAATTTTTAGACCCTTTCCAACATGCGTATCTTTTTCTGGCAAAAAATAAGTTTGAACGGCTCCGGTCAAAGCCATATCAAGCTCAAGAACTTTAGCTTCGGACTCAACTGTAGCGATCCGTGCGATTTCAATTGCGATTCCAATGTGATTTGAAATTGCAGCAAAAATCTTTAAGTCCTCTTCGGAAAAAATTCCTTTTGCAACTCGGCTGTCTAAATAAATCACTCCTAAAAACTTTTCCTTATACATAATTGGTGCGGCTATAATGCTTCTTAAATTATGGGCGACGACACTTTGTGCACCAAGAATTTCTCCATGGTCTGTGCCGCTGACAATAAGAGGCTGCCGAGTTTCTCGGACCTTTGAAACTACCGTTGTACTGTATCCTTTTATATCTTGAATTTCGTTATTTCCGTCTCGGCCAGCACTAAGAATTAGTTTTTTTTCATCGTTAATATCGCAAAGAAAAAATAAACCCCGTTCCGCATTTAAAATGTTAATTAACTCATCCAAGGCTGCCTTACATTGCATAACAGGATCGAGGGTCGAGGAAGACGCTAAGCTGATCCGGAGGAGTGAATCGACATATCGCTCTGCCACCAATGACTTTGTGCTCGACTTCCCTACGTTAGAATTGGACTGCTGAGTGAGGTCGATTGGCTCTGTCAATTTGAATTCAGTCATTACATTTTTAGCCCTATTTTTCCATCCTTGGCTATTGGCAATGTCGATAGCCGCCTGAGCGCAAATATTTGATCGGGCTTGATCACCGATCACTTGGTAGACCGCTGCTTGACCTAATGCCACTTCATACAATCCCCATTTGCTGTCCGATTCTGAAGCCATTTCGTGTGCTCGCTGCAATACTTTTAAAGCATACTGGTGGTCCCTGCGATTCATCGCTGCTTTAAGAATCCAGTAATGGCACTCAAGTACGGGGTTATTTCCAAAATGTTCTAGATCTTTCATTGCCTCATGAAGATTCACATATTCTGGACTAGAAATTTTCTTATTAACAAATTGTAAATAGCGAATATGGGCAATTAAAGCATAGACATGATTACAATAAGCATTTCTAAATTTCATATCAAGAAATTGGTTGATCAAAGTGTCAACTTCAGAACCGATTTCCCTGTTATCTAGCGCCACGGCGATTTCAAAAATAATAAGTGAGGCCTGTAGCCAAGGGAAAGGGGGATATTTGTTTGCCGCCTCTAGAGCACGAATCCTCATATTATTTGCTTCGCGGCCGCGCCCTTGCAAATTGAGAGCGACATAACTTAAGCCGTAGGCGACAGTTTGATAGAATACATTGTTGCATTTTAAAATGGCATCCTGTTCTGTTTCGACAAGGTCGATTAATTCCCGCGATAGGCCACGTGATTCAAGAAGCCAAGACAAAATCATTATATTAACGCCGCATAGAGTGTAATTTGAAACTTTTTTGTTGCGGATCAATGCCTGACGAATCAGATTTTCTGACATTATTGTGTCGCCGGCATATTGAATTGTGTTACCCAAATTGTAAATACAAATTGAAACCATATTGGCGTCGCCCGCTTGCTCGGCAATATTTATTGCATTTTGTCCGTAAAAACGAACTATTTCCTTTTTTTGGGCTACAGAATAGTATTCGAGAAACTTAGGTACTCTGAATACATATTTTTGAAACAGCCCATGTCCGTAAGAATTGAAACTAGTAGAAAGCGCGAGTTCTGAAGATGGACCGAGTAGCAACGCATTCACATAATTCTTCGAAGCGAAATAGACTGATAAATCCAGGCGACCTCGCATAAAGCAAACCTGATTTTCGATTGCCCCCATTCGTGAAATCATCGCTCGTTCTTCATTGCTTTTAAAATTAAGAACTTTTCTGAGGAATCTCGATCTCTCTAAGATTCGTCCTGATATCCAAAACCATACAATGGAAACAAATAAAGATATTCGTTTTTCTGGAACCGGGCGCCCAAGGAGTTTTAATGTCCTTTCAATTGATGACCAGGCATTATCGAACTTGCCCTCGGCTACGAACGTCATAGCTTGCAGTAAATAGGCGCGGCGAAGATCATCATTAGATTTGAAACTTTGAATGCAGGTGTTTAGGTGCCGATGGGCTTCGTCTAGTCGAACTGTACGGTAGGCAGCGGTTGCTAACATTTCATCAAGCAAAGTAGATGAATCGGAAGCGTGCCCACTTGCGCGGGCCATGTCCCGGGCTGAGTAACCGTTCATTAAGACAGAATAGGCTTGGGCATTCGAAAAAGACTCTAGAGCTAACTTTCCTGCTTTTAAACAAATTTCAAAAACAGTTTGAGGATTTTTTTCCGGATGACCATTCATAAGATGTTGAGCTAGTCCGAAATAATAATCAGCGGTCTGATCTTCATTTTTTAACATAGCCGCCGCAAGTTGGTAATGCCGATCTTTCCGTTCACCACTTGGAATGTCTTCTATTAGAGCCTCTCTGACCCTATCGTGAACAATTGTAAAATCGTTGTCCTCGTGGGCTTCAATTAAATTTGCAAAAGTTGCTTCTTCTAGAAGCGAAGTAATTTCGTTTGAAGACTTCTGAGTTGCTTGTATCAGAAACTGTTTATTGAATTGGATTCCAGCCAGCGAGGCTGTTTTCAAAAGGTCCAAGGATTCTAAACTTAATTTTTTAAGTCGATTGATAATCAATGGAATTACATTTGGTGACAATGCTAGTTTGGCTAGTTGTTCCATATCAACAGTCCATTTTCCTTCGTTGGGGGCGATAGCCCCTGTATCCAGTAGCGATCTCAAGTATTCATTGAGTGCGAATACGTTTCCATTACTTACAGATTGAAGTTTTTCAACTGCAGAATTTTCAAGCGTGCCTCCGGCCAGAAATGCCGAACAGTATTTGGCAACTGCCGTTGAGTCGAACGGTTCTAAAACGATTTGAGTGCCTTTTCCGGAAGAAACAAATTCAAAAAAATGACGACTGGCCGCTGCACTTGCGGCATCATTTCGAGCCGTTGTTAGGATAAATATCGGCAGCTCAGTCGATTTTTTGATGAGACGGGATAGCACAGTTGTACTTGTGACATCAATCCATTGAGTATCATCTAAGAGTATCAAGAGCTGGTGACCTTCTTTTGTCATGTTCGCTAGAAAATCTGCTACTGTGTCGTAAAACTCATCTTGCGAAACAGTGCTCTCTCCTGAATCTTTTTTAAATACTTGGGCCAAGCCTTTGCTTAAGTTTCTTAAAATCGATCCATGATCACCACCGGCTCGACGAAGAAATTCAAGGTCACTTTTTCCAGAAGGATTGCTTGGCTTTAATATGTCCAAGATATAATTGTCTATTGCCTCGCGGATCGGCCCTAAAGGAACGGTGTCGTTATCCTGACATTTGCTTTTGAGCAGAATAATTTTTGACTTGGATGCAAAACTCAAAAGTTCCTGTGTCAGTCGAGTTTTGCCAGCGCCGCCTTCACCTTCGAGCTGTACTAAAGTTACATTGCCTTTGGATACCTTTTCCCACGTCATTTTTAAGGTGTTGAGTTCTTTTTCGCGACCGACAAATGGTAGTTCAAACTGAGATCTCAGCTGGGAACCTTTTTGATCTAGACGGGCCTCGCCGTTTCTTAACTCGATTTCCAGGTTCGCAACCCGTTCTAAATCGTGAACTAGACTTTCCGCGGTTTGATATCGGTCGTCTGGATCCTTATTTAGCATCTTTGAAATGATCATTGCAATGATTGGGCGAACTGATGGTTTTAATACTCTTACATCAGGCGCGGGTGTGACTGCATGTTGTTTAAGGAGTTCCAGAGCCGAATTGCTGGTAAAAACGGGTGTGCCTGTCAAACATTCGTAAAGAACGGCGCCAAGAGAATACAGATCAGAGCGCCCATCAACTGGCCGTTTGAGCATTCCTGATTGCTCAGAGGGACTGTAAAGAAAAGTTCCCACGACGGCATCATTGACATCAACCGCTTCGTCGGCAAAACCAAAATCTATGAGATAGACGTGTTCTTGGTCATCTAGCAAAATATTATCGGGTTTGATATCTCTATGGATCAATCCATTTCTATGGGCAACAGCAAGTGCGCCCGCGACTGATTTGGCGATTTTTAAAACTAGTTCTTCGGAAATTGCCGACTTTTTAATTAGTTTGGACAGACTTTGGCCTTGAACTAAATCCATTACTAAAAACGGACGTCCATCTTGTTCACCCACTGAGTGCACATTGACAAGTGAGGAATGCTTTAAACGGGCAACAATAGCGGCTTCTCGGCGGAATCTTACTGCCGAAGCCATTGCCTCTGCCGATGTCGCGGCTTCCATAATCTTTAAGGCGTAGATTTTACCGTCTTGAGTGACTTTGTATACAATGCTGGTAGCGCCTCGCCCAATTTCATTTTCAATCTTGTAATTTAAAATGCTGAGCATGTTTAAAAGGATATCGTACCATACTGCTCACTTCAATTGAATGAGAACAACAATTGAAAAGACTAGATTGAAGTCAAAATCAGGATTGCGTTTCAGTCAACTGGCAGCCAAGTTGGCGTTTCAAAAGCTTCAGAGAAAGACGAAGGGCGTCCAGGCACAGTGATTGGTTTAAGTCCCTTGATTTGGTCTCGATCTTTAAATGCTCTCGCTAAGGCGACTACAAGATCTTGCCTATGCCCTTGAGTGTACCGGTTGGCTGGAAAGGCCATTCGAAGCATATCAATTCCTAACGCCTTTTGTTCCACACTTGGGCTAAATCCTCTTGCTAACCGGATTCCAGAAATAGAGTAAACGTAAGCGGCCAGTGCTTGTGCAGGAAAGTGCTGATAGGAAAGCTTTGGAAAAAAAGATTTTAAATCAAGATAGATCGCGTGTCCACCTAAAGGACGAACAACGGGTATGCCATTTTCCAACAACGCATTTCCAAGTTTTTGGATTTCTATGACTCGAACGTCCGCATACTGATCGTTTTCTATCATTTCTGAAATCGATCGACCTAACGCTGCTATACTGGCCATAGTAGGATGTAGGCCTTCAAGCTGACTTTTTTCACAAGTGTCAGCATAGTGCGCGGGATCTCTCATTAAAATCAATCCAATTCCTCGACCTGCAAAATTTTTCTGAGCACTCAGTGTGCAGGCATCGGCCAGAGAACACGTTTCTAAAATAATTTCTGAAATTGATTTTTCAAGATAGCCGGTCTCTCGAGTCTTAATAAAAAAGCTATTTTCAAGAATCCGAGTCGCATCAAGATAAAGTGGAATTTTAAATTTATCTAGGACATTCTTAACTTGGCGTAAATTAGACAACGATATTGGTTGGCCGCCGACTGCATTTAAACACAATTCAATATACATAAAAGGAATTTTGCTCGCCCCTTTTTCTAAAATGAACGTTTCTAATGACGAAACATCAATATTTCCTTTAAATAAAAAGTCTGACTGGAGATCTAGTGAGGCAGGCACTGTAAGATCATGAAAGCTGCACCCAAGCTTATTTAAATAATATTTTATGGACCAAAAAATAGTGTTGCCCGGAACAATTGATCCAGGGTGCGCTCGCATAGAAACCCATGTTTTTTCTGCCAATCTGCCCATGCCACAAGGTACAAGATACGGAAATCCAAATAGTTTTTTTACTTGTAATTCCAAACGCATTAAAGATGGACTGTTTTCTGGCGCTGTCTCATAGCCGGATTCTAAGTTTTCTAGTTCTAGCATTTCAGATTGCTGCAAAGTAAGCAGAGCACCAGACGAGCCGTCCGTTCTCAAATCCATGTAAACTTTATTTTGGGGCAAGCAATAGGTATTGTACCGTGCTGTGTGTAGAGCTTCTAACCGGACTTTGCGATTAGGCTGAGGACTTGGACGAATCGTGGCAACTTCAAAAGCAGAGCTATATAAACTGCGTTTCAATTGGTCACCTTAAGGCAACCGACATCAGGGGCCTGTTTTTCATAAAACTCTTGAATTCGATTTGAATACAAAATTAGAAAAGCCTTTCGGGTCCTATTTACTTTGCCACCCGAGACATAGCTGTAGGCTTTAGAATCAAACGGTTTGGAAAAAAGCGAAAAGCGATGAATTTTTTCAATCGTTTCAAGGTTTAAATTAATATTTTCAAGATCTTTTGAAAAACGTTTATAAACTTCCGCAAATTTCACTTTGTCTAAATAGCTGTCAGCACTATTGGTCTCCAACGTCTGGCCTTTTAGAACAATACATGCAGCAATATAGGGCATTCCGTCCCCAACCAAAAATACTTGATCTACCCAGGGCAAAGTTTCAATCATCGATTCGATGCGAGTCGGAAAAACGGACGAGCCTTCAAATGTCGAGAACACATCTTTTTTTCTGCCAAGGATTTTTAAATAGCCATCTTCAGAAAATACGCCCAGATCGCCCGTGCGTACAAATCCATCTTTTCCGAAAACTTCATTTGTTTTAGCCTCATCATCGTAGTATCCCATCGCTGAATTGGGACTCTTAACTAGAATTTCTCCATCTTGAGCTAATTTTACGTCGGCAAATGGAAGCACCCGGCCGGAATATCCTTGCTTTAAACTCCCATAAGGTGTCCCAACACACAATCCGGATTCGCTCGAGCCATAAAATTCAAAAAACTCTATTCCTTTTTGAATTAAAGGCTTTAAAAAACTTTCATCGGGCTTTCCTCCGACCATGACTATAGCTTTAGCGGATGGTCCAAAAATTTCAGAGTAGCCTTTTTCTTGAGCCTGGAAAAAAAGTGATCGTAATACACGCGGGGTAAACGGCAGAACCTGAGGATCAAACTTGCGAACCTCATCAATCTCAACCATTGTGTCGATTTTGGAAGGAATAGCAATGTCGCCGCCCATGGAAAGAATTGTAGAAAGCGTTGTGTGCGCAAAACCATGTGTCAAGGAGGCAGCCAGTAAAAACTTTGGATTTTCGCCGCATACTTTACGGACTTGATCTTCTATCACAGGAAAAACACGATTTCGTCTGATAACAATATTTGGCTTACCTGTTGAACCAGACGTACACATTAGTTTTAAAACACTGTCGTCGTATATATCTTGTTGTGCCAATCTAATGACATTTATAGAATCCTCTGCTGAAATCTGATAGTTCAACTGGAGCTCTCCATCACCAAGCGAATTTGCTTTTTTAGAGACAAAATGAAGTGGTTTCTCATTTTGTTCGGAGACTGTTTTTAATGTATCTTCGTCACAAAATATTTTTTTTGCCCGGACTCGGGTCGCTGCATCCTTTAAAAATGAATAGGAAAAGCGCGGGCCAATTGGCATGCAAACTATTCCACTTGAATACCCGGCGATGATCATAAATATTGCAGGGAAATTTAATTCTGCAAAAACCGCAATACGATCGCCTTTTTGGATTCCGAGTTCATTTAGCTGAAGTAAAATTCCAGCAACAATTTTTCCAGACTGTTCATAAGTGTATATTTCTCCGTTTGCACGCCGAATAAAAGTTTTTTCTGGATAACGAACAACACTCTCTAGAAACAAACTTGAAAATGTTCTCATGCAAACAAACCTCTGACTCATTCAATTTGATGGAAGTAATCTAATGGTAATTTAGAACCAGTATGAATCCAAGTAAATTCATCGGTATCAAATACGCGACTTTTGTCTATTGGGATTTAGCCAGATTTTCGACGAACTATGTTTTCCAAATTTATAACCTCTTCCTTATCTTCCTGAAGGACTGGAATTGATAAAAGCAAAGACAAGAGTTGATGCAATGGGAAATTATTGAGTTCGGGCAGGAGTCCATTAGTTTTTGCACTCTGATATTCTCTATTTAAGCTAGCAAAACTAGTCGTCTTAAATTCGTTAGTACAAAGAAGGTTTAAAAGATGAAATATTTTAGTTAATTCAGGGCTTTCTGTCCTTGCAACTAAATCTTTCATCGAATTAATCAATTGGTTTTTCCAGCTTTCGCCAAGCCAAAGATAGTCTTTTATTCTGACCTGATCGTGATTGTATTTTTGAAATTCATTTCCGACATAAACAATCGGGTGATCAAAAAAATTCTTTTTTACAACTTCAAATATTCTAGGGTGGGCTGATCCCAAGTGAATTGCTTTTAAATCAGGGCCCCACATTTCCTTACAGACTGAAATTCTGTGGGTCAGAACGGGCGAATACAGCCTCAAGTTTCGATATTTTTCAAAAATAAAGCATCGAGAAACGACTGGGAAACCTTCAAATTCAAATTGATTATTAATTCTGCTTGAGATGGCGCCTGTGCCAATGAGCTTTTCGCGACCTGAGTGATCAACGGCATGATAGAAAAAGATCATCGTAGGTCGAATCGAGCTTTCAAAATGCAAGAGTTGATCAGCCACTGATAGTCGTGATTCAATTTGTACGCGCTGCCACGAATGTGCACTTGTGCCAGATTTTAGTTCTTCGATTAAACTTAATATTTCTTCATCGACTGCAGTTCCGCGAGCAACAATTGATTTGCATTCAAGTTTATCCAAGGTTTCCTGGGTTACTTTAACGGACTGATTCAAGAATTTGTTCGCTTCAGGAAGTTCAGAGAATGTCTTTAGTTTTCTTGCAACTGACATAGTACTCTATCGGAAATATCTAGCCTTAATTTAGACGTATTTTTAATCCTATGCCTATTGATATGCCTCATTTCGAGACTATTTAGGATCCATTAAATTTTAAAAACAAATAGTTCGAATCCGAGAAAATTTGTCGGTTTTGAGAGCACCAAATGGCACCCATTTTTTTTAAAAAAATCTACCCATTCGGTGTTAGTAAGTATAGTTCCGTAACCAATAAAGTGGTGCATTAAAACGTGGGATTGCGAATTCAGCCAATTGCTTTCAGATACGGAATTTCGATCTTCTATGGGAATTCGAGTCTGTTCAATTGCTATTAAGTAGCAATTCTCCGTGTGGCTTTTTAGATGGTTGATTAACATGGCTAATTTCTGTTCTTTGGCAATTAGTTCATGAAAATGAATTGTAAAAAGTGCGATATTTTTACTAGAACCGATTTTATTCAACCATCTTTGTGGTTCAAATAAATCTGAAAACAAATAGGATATTTTATTTTTATCAGCGCCAGGTCCGTATCGTTTTGCTGCTTCTTCCAGGGCATCTTCACTTCTATCTAAGATGTTAAATTTTGTCTTATCGTGTTTACCTGCCAATTGTTCTGAAAGCCCTGAGCTGGCTCCAATTTCAACGGCGGATTCTAGCTGCAGTTTTTCCAAAACGTCCGATAAGCCTGGAACTAGCTTGTGAGAAAATTTTAATATTCCTTCCTCAGCAAATCTGCCGTCTCGTTTGACGTCGACCCCATACTTGGCTTTGCCCGAAAGGAGCCCGCCGATCGAATTCCATATTGGTCCAAAGGCACCGACTCTAAGATCAAGCATATTAAAACGCTGACTTTCGCCTTCTCCACTTTTATACCGATTTAGAACAGCTTTGCCGAATTCGGTAAAATGATATTCTTTTTGTTTGTCTATTGTTATTAGTTCGTCGACTGCTGCTAGGTATGAAAGTGCCGATTCGAGTGCATTTTCATTTAGATTCAGGTGAGCCGCAATTTCGGAGCTTTTCGCTGAGCTTTTGTTGGCAATAAATTTTAGGACCCCTAGTTGATTTAGGTGGAAATACATCTGGGCAACTACATAGTGGGTGCCCATTCGATGAAACCATAATTCAGGTGTTTGTTCTAAATCTTTCACTTTGGTTCCTAAGCAATTAAAGGTTGGAATACTGAAAAGTTTTCCAACCTTTAGGACTATTTAATTTTCATTGCACAATCTGCGGCTCGAATAGTTCCCGCAATTTGCAAAGCAGATTGAACACCTTGATCTGGAATGCCCAATTTTCTGCAGTCGGCTAACTTCATTGTCATACAAACTCCACAACCGCCAATTGCAGATACAGCCATACACATGATCTGAAAATCAGCGTTTGGAACTCCAGGATCGCCAAGCGAAGACATTGCTAAACGTGGTGGAAGCTTGCCCAATTCGGCGTCACCAATCATATGCATTGCTCGAAAATACACATTATTCATAGCCATCATCGAAGCAGCCGTTTTACATCCATTTACAGTTTGGTCATCAAAATTTCCTTCGGCCTGAACTGCCGAGATTAGATCTTTCGATCCAGTGCTGAACGCGCAGGCTAAAGCGGCACCCCAAATCTGTTTTCGAGTAAGTCCTGGTGAACCAGCTTCGCTTAATACTGAATCTAGATTTGCGGCGATATCCCGTCCGAACTTTGGAATCTGAGATTTTAATTCTTTTAGTGTCATATTTACCTCTTTTGATTATTAGAAAAATTATTTTTCTGTAATAAGTTAAGATTAGTATCGAGTTAAATATATTATCAACAAACAAATCTAGGCTTTAAAAAACTGGGCCAAAAGCGGGAATAAATTTAACTTCCCATAGAGCAGAAAGTAAAACCTATTGATTTTTAGTCATATCAATAGAATTCCACCAAGCAGAAAGACTAGGAATAAATGCGAAAAAAACCAAACTGAAACAAATAGGGGTGAAAATACTGATTTTGTCGTACGAGTATCCAAAAATCGGTGCGGCAATTCGGCCAAAATTGAACCCCGACCTCATAATCGATATCGAGGCGCCGCGGTTTTCGTCAGAAGTTGACTCAGAAGCCATCGTTCCCAATATTGGAAACATAAATGCAAACCCAAATCCAAAAAGAACATAGTGAAGGCCAATTAATAGCGGGTTCGGACTAGAAATCAATATAGTAGAGCCCAAGGAAATACTAAGCCCTGCAAAAACTAGGAGTTTAAATTGACTAAATTTTTGACTTAGAATTCCAATCAAAAAAATCTGAACCAAGACCATTACCCAACCCTGCAAGCTTTGGAACATCCCAATATCCGCAGTTGTCAATTCTGCTCGATCCTTCAAAAAGTAGGCAACAGAGACTTCCCTTGCAACAACACCAAGGCCAAGGAACGCAGAAAGAATAGCGACTTTCTTTAAATTTGAAGTATTTGCTAAAAGGTCAAAATCTCCAAAACACTGTTTCCAGTTAAGTTTAAATTTTTTTGAAGCGGGGGAAGATTCCTTCATAAGAATTAGGACAATACAAAAACGAACTACGGCGACCGTAAGGCATAAATAGTAAGGACTTCGTAAATCATACTGTGCCGCTATTCCTCCCACTAGAGGACCAACGATCAGTCCTCCAAATGTCAGAGCCGCTTCTACCCAACTAATTTTGGCAAATCGCGATGGAGACCCTGCCTTTTGATAATCCACAGCCATTGTCACTAATATAACATTGGATGCTCCAAATAGGCCGGTAAGCAAACGAGCCGTAACCACTTCTCCGAGTGAATTTGCGAAAACTAACAAGCAATTTGCAAGAATTGAACCGAAACAGAGAAAAAGTAGAACTGGCTTTCGTCCAAAGCGATCAGACAAACTTCCCCACATTGGTGATGATATAAAAAGTAGCCCACCGAAACCGGCTAACATCCATGAAAACGTCGCTACTGTCCCGCCAAATGACCGAACATAAAACATGAGAGTGGAAAAATTAATTCCGATTTCTACCGCTCCTGTTAAAAATCCAATTAAAAGAATATAAAAGCATTGCGTCGCCCATTTAGTCTGGTTCATTTTTAATCTGCTCACTTTATTTTTGATTCATACTTGCTTTTATCGGACAATAATTTGGTGGACTGAATAGTCAAAAGTCTGGGATTGCAATTAGACGCCTTCCTCGCAAAGTTGAATCGTGCATACTAATCGCATGAATACTAGAAAGGTTTTAGAATGGGAGCTGTAATCAAGACACGCGTTATTGTGATTGGGGCGGGTCAGGCGGGTCTATCTGCAAGTTTCTATCTTACTCAATTTGGTATTGACCACGTGTTACTTGAACGAAAAAAGTTAGGAGAGGCCTGGCGAAGTCAGAGATGGGATTCGTTTAGACTTGTATTGCCGAATTGGACTTTAAATTTACCGGGTTTTCCTTACAAAGGATCTGAACCAAATGGTTTTTTATCTAGATTAGAAATAGTTAAATTTTTAGAAGAATTCGCAAATTCTTTTTCCCCTCCTTTGCAAGAAGAAGTGGAGGTACTTGAGCTTGTTCAGCTTGGTGACAAAAAATACCAAGCAATTACCACAAAAGGAATCTTTGAAGCTTTCCAGGTGATTGTCGCAACGGGACCCTTTCAGAAACCCCATATACCATTCTTTGCAAACGAAGTGACGAAAAAAGTAAGCCAAATTCACTCGAATGAATATCGAAGTCATGAAAAATTACCTGCAGGAAATGTACTTGTAGTTGGTTCAGGACAGTCGGGTGCTCAAATTGCGGAAGAAATTCATAGTTCTAAAAGGAAGGTTTTTCTGGCTGTCAGCCATTGCTCGCGAGTTCCCCGCCAATTTAGAGAAAAAGATTTTGCTTGGTGGCGATCGTTGCCGGAGGGCGCATGGTCTCAAAACGTGAACAATCATCCGGATCCAAATGCAAAATTTCAATGCAGTAGCTTACTTTCTGGACAAAACGGAGGCGAAGAAATAAATCTCAGAGAATTTGCAAACCGAGGAATAAATTTGGTCGGTAGAATATCGGGAATGAAAACACAAGAAACCTTTAGTATTATACCGGATCTGAATTCGAACCTGAATTACGCAGACGTAGAGTATTTAAAGATATTGGAAGAATGGCGCCGTATCGCTCAAAAGTTGTCGTTAACTCTGCCTCTAGAAATCAATCAAGTCCAATTGCCTTCAAAGCCTATCAATGAAGTAGAAGTGCTTAGTATCGTTGAAAACAATATTACTAGTGTAATTTGGGCGACTGGTTATAAATATGCTTTTGACTGGATAAAGTTGCCGGTTTTTGACCCGAAAGGTTTTCCAAAACACTCGCGAGGGGAGGCTCAACCCGGTCTTTTCTTTCTCGGGCTTCCGTGGCAACACAAAAGGACATCAGCACTTTTAGTAGGCGTTGCCGAGGATGCAAAACACATTGTCGAGCAAATTTCTTCAATGCCAATTGACGAAACGTCAAAGACACGAACCTAATTATCGGACTTATATTTTTTTAACAAAAATTTATAATAATGAGATTCAATAAATTCCGGTTTCATTGGAGCACTTTGGCTATCGAGAATATTTTTTGGAGTTCGAACGCCCTTTTCATCAAAATCAACTCCATACTTAAGCAAAACACTTCGCTCTTCGCCACTGGATTCACTATAAAATGGGACAAAAAAACTTTTGACAGTAGAGTTTTTGGGAAAAAATATAGAGAACATATTGCAGGCCGTAATTATAACAGTAGGGCAGTTTTCAAAAACAAATGTGGCCTTCTGATTTCCACTTATCCATTTTATCCATGCACGAACTCCCAAAGAGTTAATATATTTAATGCCGCCTAAATCAATCACTATCATGGCTTTGGGAGAATTAATAATCTCAGGAAACACCGTATTTTCATCTAAATATCCAGTGAGTTCTAGCTTAAGTTGGTCGCCGGTTTCGTAAGACTTGGCACTAAATTTAAAAGCATTCATTCAAGCATCCTTTTTAACTATGAAAACACATTAATGTTTTTAGGCATTTTGTCGCGATCCAATCGGCTCAATTTTCTTGCCAAGGAAAAGCAAACCACGGTTTCTTTATTTTTAGTAACTCCCATGTAAACGCTTGCACATGATTTGTACATTAAAAATGCTCCGATACCGGCGCCACCAAAGTTGAGTCGAATAACGTCAGATAAATCGTCAGTAAAACAGCGACGAATACTCCCTAAAAACAATTCTTTGTCTAATACTCCGTAGAGGTCTTTACATCCTATGACAATGCGTTGAGGATCAGCACCGGCAAAGATCTCCAATGGTTTAAGTTTTTCATCATTTTGAGAAATTGCGTGCTCTTTTTCATTTAATACATAGCCGGCTGCAAGTCTAGGGGCTGAAATAGCTGCATTGGTGAATAACTCATCCATAATATTCATTGAATCGCCAAGAATCGAGGAATTGACTCTCAAATTTATCAAGCACTTTTCAAAAATATTTAGGAAGTCGAATTTTTGATATATCTCTGTGGCTGTTTCACTGAAGATTCTAATTGTGCGTTCAACCTGTTCTGATTGTTCTCGCTCTCCCATGATCGTTGACAATGGAAATTTCATAAAATTAACTTGTTTCATTTTAGACAATTGATAACAGTTAAAATCATTTTGTGAATAGCTGTTGGATTTTTGAATCAAATGATTAAATTTACCCTGCATGCAAAGATCAAGTGCCGTCTCCGAAGTTACTTGATCAGAGAATAAGATATCCAAAACACCTTCTAAATTGGCTACTTTTTCTGATGGAATAAAAGGAATTTTTCCAGAGTGTATACTCTCAAACATAAATTAACTACACCATATTGTTAGGGTTTTTAACAGTACTTCTGTTAAAAACCTAGACAGGTAATTCATTTTTAAAGTTACTTTGACCATTCGTGAAAAAATCTCGACTTAAATCGGAGTTCTATATTTTGGCCGTTTCATTTTCGAAAAAGGAAACGGATAAAAAACAAATTGGTGGACCCAACCAGAGTCGAACTGGTGACTTATCCATGCCATGGACATATGATCCCAACTTCACCATGGGCCCGTTTTGAGAGTTATAGTAAAAGATCTTTCTCGAGTCAAAGATGTTATTTTGTGAACTGGCCCCTCAGCCTGCGTCTGGGGGCAGTAATTCGTTGTTGATTGAACCTCTCTGCAAAGATATCTGCTGAAAAATATCAATAACTCAGCTTGCAATAGCAGCACTGCACGAATTTGCGATCTGAAGTTCTAAAGCAAAATCCAAGATTCTGAATCAAACAATCCGATTTTAAGGATCGACCGAATCTTCTTACGCATTTGAGGCATCGTATTAGAATAATTACCTATGGTAAGCCAAATTCAAGATCCCAATATTAGCAGGTAAAGAATGCCGCAAGACGCAGGCTGCGGGGCCAGTTCTTATTTCAATTGTTTTGTATAAAACCGAAGGCAGCTGAATTTAAATTTGGCCGGGTTAGAAATTACAGTAAATTGCTTCAGAATAGAAGGGTCCGGCAGGCGGTTTGCCAGCGTGACACTTAAAAGGTCATCGGTACTTGGAATTTCGAATTTTCCTGATCTAGTTTCAGTAATTTCAAACTTATTTTGGTTTTGATCTTCTAGACTATACTTTCTAATTATCTGATCGGATCCAATGGCCAATTGGATTCGCTTTAAAATATTAGGAATTAAGTTTACTTTGTTGGCGAGCTTGAAATATTTATGGTTTATTTTCACATAGCTTCCAATCGGAATTAGGCTAAGCTTTTGTGGGGCGAGCGCCTCTAAAATAACCTGGACCTGCTCTTTTTGGGCTCCTTCAAACCTATCCACCAATGGTGAAAAAAGCACGATGGTATCTTCGAAATCGGCTCTGGCCATTTTCACTAATTGTGAATAAATAAATTCAAGGGTTTGGCGATTATTTGCTAGGTGATCTCGAGTGGCAAAGCGTTTTAAAAAAGGCAAAGTTGCTTTTGCTTCTTCAAATTCGGCCAAAAGGTAAAGATAACCTTCCATCCCTTCCTTTTGAAGTATGAGGTCAGCCAAAACAGCACCGGCGAGATTGGGATTTTCTTTTTTGGCCGTGTGTAATGATCGAATTAATAGTTTTAACAGGTCGGGATGGTTTGCCAAATTAGGAATCGTCGCTAATCTACCTAACACGGCCAGCCCAAAACCAGATTCAAATGCAGCATCCATAATCTTAATACCAGCCATTGGATCCAAAGGGTTAATTGCATGAGATAACAGTCGATCTGCAAAATTAGAATTTTCAGGTGGTCTCATGATGGCAAGAAATTGAAAAAGTAAAGCCACTTCAGCGGCATTGTCCTGAGGATTTTTGATATTTTTCAAAGCATTTAAAAGCTCTTCCTGAAATGGAGATGTCTTTGCCAGTCTCAGAAATTCTGGATCTTTTTGCAAAAAACCAGAAGGCGCTTCAAGCCAGTCGTTTACTTTCAGACGGGCAAGATTTGGTAAACTGGCAAGTGCGGCCGATAAAGCCGTTTGAGACTTCGTTTTTCGTGCGTCAGTATAGGGTGACGTGAACAATCGATTAACTTCGGCGGAATTATTCATCTTACTGCCTACAGCAGCTGCGATACGAGCATCATTTGCAAACGAATTTGATACCGATGTCATTAAACTATGGGTTTGTTCAATTGTGGGGGACAGGGCTACAAAAACATCCAATTTAGAAAGGGCTGCGGCATCCATTGCGGCTTTGGAATCCTGATCTTCTGCTGAAGTGGGCCTGAACAGTTTTACAAAGTCATCGGCTGACTTGCATCTTGAGGCAAAATATTTTGCGATTACTGTATCGTCGTAAAAGGTATAGGAGGATCGCATGATATCTCTGATTTGCGAAATCGTTGGATCTAATTTATTGAATTGGTCTAAAGTTGACATGATTACGGTGGACAAGACTTCTCTTTGTTTTTTGTCACCGCGATCTTTTAGTAAAATTACATAGTCTTCGGCTGTTTTCAAAACACGGACAGCCGAGGCCGCTATTTGACGATCAAAATCATGAAAACGCGAAACATTATCCATAAAATGTCTGGCTTCGGTGCCAGTAGGATTTAAAGAGATGAATCGCGAGAGGTGATTCTGGGCGATATTGCTCAAAAAACTGGTGTATTTTTCGCCCAAATCTTTGTAGGGAGTAAAAAGAGTTATAAAATCCGCGGCAGTACTCATCAAAGGGGCTGCCGCGTTTAAGATATCTCTGTCCTGGTCATATTCAGTAGTGTGAATAAACATGGATTTGACTGCCTCTGGGGGCGGGCGTCCGTTAAAAACTTTTATCAAATCACGTAGAGTCTTACCTTTTGCTTGAGAGCAAAAAGTTTTTGCAATTGAAATTTCGTGGTCACTAAATCCCAATAACTTTAGTTCATTTAAATCGACGGGAAAGTGAAGATCATCTTTTAGTGCAAAACCTTTCTCTGTCAATGGCGTCAACAACTCATAGTCTTTCAAAATTTTTAAAAAAACTTCGATTCTAGCCCCTGATGAAAGATAAAGTTTACTCAGGCCTTTCTCAATCCAACTTCGATGACGTTCTCCAAGTGTAGGCAGTTCAGATTTTGCCTCATTTATTAAAGAGAGGCGAATTTCTTCTGGAATCGATAAACTTGAAAGGTCTAGTGACATGCGCAGATAGCGCAGTATCATCGCGATTTTCGAGTTTCCACGCTCCTTAAACCAAAAAGTTTCGGCAATTTCTGCGGACGGCAGATCCTTGTAGGAAAGAATTCCTTGTCGAAAATCCTCTAAACTTGAAAACGGATCAATAATTTCTGTTGGGGAAACTAGTATTTTTTCAATTGTAACACCGCCTCCCAAAACGCTATCTTCATGAGCGCGCAGTGGCGAGAAATCCCACGAACTGAGATCAGAATTGAATTCGCGTAATTGAGCATGAAATTTTTTATCGACATACATATCACGATCTGATCCACCTAAAAGCAAAAGTTCTTTGGACGAGGGAACAGGATCGTAAAAAGTGGCGTTTATTCCCTTTTTTTCTACTGTATTTTTTATCCACATTAGAAGGCCTCGCACGAGCCCGCCTCCTAAATAAATCGGTATTCCTTTTTCTGCTGCGAATTTCCATGTTTCGACAAGATCCGGAACTCGCAGCGCAGCTGATTTCAATAGATCTGCCAATTGTTCAGTTTTCAAAAGGCTTGATAGCGGCTGTTGCCATTTTTCCTGTACACGTTTTGGAATATGAAACTTTGGAAACAAATTCATTTTGGTGATTTGTCCATTTGAAACGACAGTCGTCACTTCTTTAGCATTAAAAGCGCCGTAAAACGAATCTGAAATATAAAGTTTTCCATTAGACCGGAAAAGAACAAATCCATGATCGATATCTGGCTCTTTAGCTCGAAGATAAACAATTTTATTGGGGACGCCGGCTTCGGTCAATGCAAGATGCATAACAAATGAGTTTTCACGGCAAACCCCCGATCGACATTCTATCAAAAGACTCAATGGAATTGGCTTTCCAAGGTTTCGGTATTGGCGATTCAGCTCAAAGTATTTTTCTGATTTTCCGCGATCTGGAAATACATTTTCAACAATAAAGTCGCGAATAAGTTTTGCTTTTTGCATTTCCGTTAGGCTCTGATCCTTAAGCCCTCTGGCAAACTTTAAAAGGGGTTTAAACGCATCGCTTTTGCTATCGATAAGAAAGTGAGGTTGGATACCCCCATGACCGACAGATCCCTCTACGATCGTTAGATGCTCAAGACTGCCAATGCCGTTGGATATTTCAACATAGTTGTCAAAGGAATCAGCGTGAACGGTAATCCCAATTGGATTGACAACTGTCAAAAAAATGGACAGTACGATCATTCGAATAGAAATCAGTGAATACTGAAAGCCTTCTTTCTTCATGTTTTAAGATATTGAAAAATTCGAGCCAAAAAAACCTATTTTTTAATCTATCAACGATATAGTAAGGAGTTCTTACCTCCCTTAGCATAAAGCAAATGGTAGGCCTAAAGTATCGCAGTTGATGAATGCCACTTGCCGCTGGCTGAGGGGCCAGTTCCTTTTAAATAGAACCCTAGTTGACTGCTCATTTGGATTAGTTACAATTACATTACAATGCCAACCTGTTCGAAAAAGTCTCCAAAAGGTTTAAGTCTTATTGAAACTATAGTGGCAATTTTAGCTGGGTCAGTTGCGTTTGGAGCATTGACTGCTTTTATATTAAGTTCACTGCGTGAAGTAAACCGTTCGTCTCAAAAAGCGAACGTCGTTTCCTTGCAGTTTTCTTTAGCTAACACGTTTAAAAATTCAAATTCATGCACGTTAAATTTAGCAACGTTGAATTTAGGCGCTACGCCTATCTACAATGTAACAACATTGAAAGATTTTGATGATTTAGGCGCTGTGGTCTCAACAATTATCCCGGCTCTTAATGTTGAAATTTATCCAGCGTCAGGTATAAAAGCAACCAGCATCCAGGCAAAGGGACCAGGCGCCAGTGGCAATCCTGTTTATTTTTCGACAGTGAGTGGTCAAAAAAAGTATCTGTCGGATTTGGTCGTTGCTCTGGCAAATATTGATGGAATGCCGGTAAGGCCGATCATCGTTCCGTCCGTTTTAATTACGACTGATCTTGCTGGGAATTTTGTCTCTTGCCAAACCGAGCAATTGGCATCTTCGGCGGCAACGTGCGGAACTTTGGGGTTGCTATGGGACAATGTGAATCGGGTTTGCGTACCTAAACCTGATCGATCGTGTGCCGCTATGGGTGGCGTATATAATTTGGTTTCCTTAAAATGCGAGGTCACGCCAAAGACCAATCTAACCTGCGTTGCCGGCGAAGCCATTAATCGAATTGATAATGGAGTTCCAAAATGTGAAAATATTCCTGCCGGAATTTGGGATGACTACGGTGGCTGCTCAGCCAGTTGCGGAGCGGGAACCATGACCCGAGCCTGTTTAGCGGGAACATGCAGCGGCGGAACTACAGCTCCGTGCTCTTATTTTACATCTCCCTATATGTCATGTGATTTCACTTTGGTAGATAAAATAGGCGACCCACCGGGAACATGTGGCGGTGGCGGTGGTGGAATATACCTTTGTAGTACTAATGTATGTCCGGCTGCTGGGACCCGTTCCTGGTGGGCCCCAACGTGTGATATGATGTATCTCGGGACCGGATCGGGGCCAAACTAAATGAAAAAAAAAACCAAATCTGGATTCAGTTTATTGGAATTTATTATAACTCTCGGAATTACGAGCATGTTGGGTTTAGTTATTTCTTCTTTAGTTGGAAACTTGTTTAAACATGCGGGGACAATATCTATAAAACTCGATCGAGTGACTCTTAGTAATCAAATTATTTCTGTATTGAAAAAAACAGTGGCGTGCAAAGCCAATCTGGCAGCTAACACAGTAAATATAGGTGCAACGCCTTCGCTCACGCTGACAACAATAAGAGATTACGATGAAGCCGGAACTGCAAACACAAATATTATCCCAGGACTCAATGTTCCCATATACCCAAGATCGGCATTGCAAGTCAGTAGCATTCGATTTACGGGTCCTACTGGTGTGGGCATTCCGGCCTTGGTAAAAACAGAGGACACGTCTTTAACGTACTTGGGAAATTTAAGAATTTCATTTGTTCCGATTCCAGGTGAGGTCAGTATTCGGCCCCTTGTAATTCCCTCTGTGAAAATAAAAACTGATTTGACGGGGGTAACACAAAATTGTGCGCTCGAAAAAGCCGTAAATCTTTTAAAAACCTGTGAAGACGTGTTGGGTTTGACCAAAGATATAGTTACCGGAAATTGTGTAGTAGCGACACCGTCAGCCAAAGCAGGTCTTTGTCAAAGTCTGGGCGGTTTGGAAACCGCATCGCCCTGGTCTTGTCAGTTGCCAACGATTCAAAATGGGCTTAACTGCAAAACGGCCACTAATACGACCGATGTGGTTGTTGGTTATACCGACGGAACACCGAACTGCCTAACTCCGGTAGCGAAAGAAGTTTGGTCGGGTTGGGGACCCTGTAGTGCAGGAACTAAAACGAGAATTTGTTTAATTGGCATTTGCGCGGGATCCACTACGGCTACGTGCCCGTAAAATCTAAATTTTAAGGACACGTTTGTTTAAACGCTCCGACACAAGAATTAAATAAACAAGAGCGTGTTTTTTCGCCGCCCAAGCATGGGCCCCAAGCTGACCAGGTGCCTGGTATTGCCGGATTTGAACAATCTATTACTCCAGCCGTGTACCCATGTAAAACCGCACCCACGCCGCACGTTATATTTGCTGGTACGGTTATGCATTTACCATCGACATCCAAAGCTCCATTTATTCCAGCACAAATTTGGGCTGGCGTTCCCATGCAATCTTGTGCAACCGCATCCCAAATCAAGCCCAAATCAGCGCACAAATCAGACGCATCTCCTGGCGGAATGATTTCACAGGTTTGGATAATACCGCCGAGATCGGTTTCTACGCGAACAATTCCAATAACCAAAGGGGACAGCGCCGCTTCACCCAAGGGTTGCGCAAAGCTAATGCGAAGATCAGTCATAAATAATTTAGTACTTGCGGTCACCAGCACGGGGGACGGGGGATCGGTAGTTCCGGTTTTAGTTAATAATATAGAGGTAGGAATCAAGTTCGAGCCCGCTGCAATCGGTACGGCCAACCCCGGAATTATGGGTGTATTATAAGTAGCGGGGCCGCTTTCTTCTTTTAGCTGAGTTAAAATAAAGCTACTGGGGGATCCAAAGGAAACTGCGTTTAAAGTTTTTAAATTGTAAATGCATGCGGCACTTCGCTGCAATGTAGAATCAATTTGATTTTTTAAAACGCTGATATCGTTTTTGGTTGCTGTACGTTTCAAACGACTCGTGCTCAAAGTCAGAAGCTGGCCGACTCCAACAGAAACCATGGTAACCAAAGCGATTCCAAATAATACCGAAAGTAGACTTGAACCTTTTTTTGATTTTGCAAAAATCGCAGGATACCTCATTCTACTATGATATGAGAATCGGCAGGCTAGTCAAAAAAAAAGAGCTGGCTCGAAAGCCAGCTCTTAATTTAAATACTATTTACTTTGTTCTATTAACCAATCAATTTCAAAGCTAATTGATTTGATTGATTTGCCTGAGCCAAAGTCGATGTACCAGCTTGTAACAAGATGTTGTTACGAACCATCTCAGAAGACGCCTGAGCTACGTCAGTATCTCTGATTCGGCTGTTAGCAGCACTCATGTTTTCATGAGCTACACCTAAGTTATCCACTGTAGATGTTAATCGATTTTGCAAA
>JAYVPD010000071.1:0-8562 GCA_043757515.1 Pseudobdellovibrionaceae bacterium | reverse complement strand
AAAGCTGCCTAAGCAGTAAGTATAGGAACCATGGCTAAAGAAAAACAAATGATCGTAATTAAAAAAATCATAGTGGCCGGAGCCGGTCACCATGGTGGATCATGGAAAGTGGCGTTGGCCGATTTCATGACAGCGATGATGGCGTTTTTCCTGGTTATGTGGCTGTTAGGGCAATCAGAAGAAACAAAAAAAGCCATTTCCGACTATTTTTCGACTCCATCCGTAATTGAATACAATTTTAAAAATTATGGCGCGACGATTACTCTAGAAAAACTATTTTTAGATCTGGTCAACGAGCCTCTGCAAGCTTTTGAATCGTTCATGGAACCAATGGATAAAACTCCCAATTTGTTAGATATGGGTTCGGCCAGTGTAGTGGCCGGGTATTTGGCTGATCAACTGGCTGCGGACGCAAAAAATGTGAAAATAGATTCGACGGGATTTGAATTTGATATTCCGGAAAATATTTTGTTTGAAAAAGGAACGGCTTTACCATCAACTCGGTATATTGAAGTTATGGATAAGATTAAAGGTGTAACGACGGGCCTTGCTGATGGCAAAATTGAATTAAAATCAGTAGTAACGACAGGTAGTTTGTCAGATGCCCAAGAGCATAACGGAATGGCCATCGCTCAGGAACGTTTGGATTTAATGACAAATCGGATTAAATCAGGCTTAGAAAGTACGACAGTGGATTTAAATGGGACAACGAGTGTTGTAAATACAAAAGGTGACCCGCAATCTGAAAAGAAAATCGGCTTTGTTCGAATATCAATTAAACAAAAAGAGTTTAAATCAAACGGTCAGCCGCAAAGAAAACTTGAAACAGCGTTTGGACCATCTAATGATTCAGCCAATGTGTACGATAATTTCGTGCAACAGTTAGCGAATCAAAAAAAGAAAGCATCGACCGAGCCAAAGGCTGTAAAACCCGAGTCAAAGTCAAAACCGCTGAAAAAAAATGAATCCAAAGAAAACGAAGAAACCATAAAAGAATAATTTTAACGAATGCTTGGGCTAAGGCAGGCATTCGTTGTTGAAAATTGAAAAAATCCAAATCATAATTTTAAAATGAGTAATACCAGTAATAGAAAACCAATCTATTTTATTTTTGCCACCATAATGCTTGATATGCTTGGGATAGGATTGATAATTCCCGTTCTTCCAGACGTTATTAGGCGATTTATTGAAAATCCCAGTCAAGTCTCTGAATATTTTGGCTATTTTATTGCGGTCTATGCCGTGATGCAGTTTATTGCGTCACCTATTCTGGGGAGTTTGTCAGATCAATATGGTCGTCGTCCCATTTTGCTTGGATCCCTTTTGGGGGCAAGTGTCGACTATCTGTTTATGGCCTTTGCGCCTACGTTGCCGCTATTGTTTGTCGGGCGCGTGATTTCTGGCCTCACGGGTGCCAGCATGACAGTGGCCAATTCTTACATTGCTGATATCTCAGACGATTCCAATCGGTCAGCTAATTTTGGTATGATTGGGGCCGCGTTTGGAATCGGATTTATTTTAGGACCGATCCTAGGCGGACTTTTAGGTCATTTTGGAGCTCAAGTGCCATTCATGGGCGCCGCTTTTTTGAATATCCTGAATTTTCTTTTCGGGATTTTTATTTTGCCAGAATCTTTGAAAATAGAAAATCGGCGAATTCTTCAACTCAGAAAACTCAATCCGTTTACTACGATCGCTAGAACATTATCAATGCCAGGAATGATATTTTTTGTTTTAGCATATGCACTTCTGCTGCTGGCAGGAAATGTTCATCCCAGCGTCTGGACACTATATACTGAAACAAAATTTGGTTGGAATTCAATTCAGGTTGGAGTTTCTCTTAGTTTTGTCGGGCTTATTTATGGAATTAGCCAGTCTGTCTTAACTAAAACGCTTGTTCCACGATGGGGTGAATCCAAATCCCTAAAGGTCGGGCTAGCATTTAACGGACTTGGTTTTTTTCTGTACGCGGTAGCAACACAAGGCTGGATGATGTATTTAGTTATATTAGCATCTGCCTTGCAAGGACTTTCGCTTCCGTGTTTACAATCCGCGATGACAAAAAAAGTAGCCGCTAATTTTCAGGGCGAACTGCAAGGTGGCTTAGTAGCAGTCTCTAGTGTGACTGCGATTTTGGCTCCGCTTATTTTTACTAAGTCTTTTAATTGGGGAGTCGGCATGGGCAGTTCAATTTTTTTAGGTGCTCCCTATTTGGTTGCGGCAATGGTTTCCTATTCTGCGTTTTATATAGTTTGGTCAAAAGTATCGCCTTTGATTTTAAAGGCTAGTTGAAAAGTGGCTATTTTTTTGACGATTTCCAGACTCAAAATTGGCTAACTGACTAAATCTCTACAGGTGCTAAAGGCATGACGTTCTGCTAGATTCGTCCGATGCATTTCACCTCATGTTGGACGTCTTTGCTTATCTTATTTCTATTTCAAAGTGTCTCCGCAGGTACTAACGTATGCGTTCAGTTTTATATAAAAGAAAAAAAAATGGCACCTCCAGCCATTGCCAGACTCGATAAGCCAGGCAAGCAAAATATTTTTTCTGACGCTAGAACGGCGAAGTTTGAGTCCGTCTTAGAAGAAACCAAAGACTATGAAGATCACATAGAAGCTTTGCTCAGTCCGCTTAAAAGGTATGAACTACAGGATTTGTTTTTTCGAACTCGATTACCCAATGGCGAAGATCAGTATTTTAATGTCTATCGAAATTCAGATTTTGTAAGTGATGTTGAGTTTATTATCTCGGATACTATCCCTGAAGGCGAACACATTGTTCGAAATGTGAAATTTGGATATCAAAATTTATTCAAAGACAAGGTTCAGGTCATGGGAACTATTAAGGCCATTGAATTTGACGAATTCAAAAATTTAAAAAGAGTCTATTTGTCTAGTGAAAAACAGCGAGAAATGTTTAAGGCTCACTTTTTAGGAACTCCGTTTTCACCCCAATTGAGGGCCAGTATTGTAAATATTAATACTGCGGTATTTAAAGAGCTTTCAGAGATACCAGAAGCACAAAAAAAAGTTTCGGATTTTGAAAAAGCGCGCGGTTGGCCGGAAGGTGCCTCTAAAAAAATGGGATTGGTGTATTACTCAACGGACGTATTTGATATTAAAAAATGGGCCATGAAAAATTTCATAAAATTTGATGATATTGTGCAGGCAGGTTGGATGCATAAAAACATGGGAGCGAATGGTCGAATAAACTACCGTGAAAACTATAACAATTCGATCAAAATACCATTAATGGATACAGAAGATACTACAAAGGTAGCCATGTGGCGCACTAGAAATTTAGTTTCTAATCCTAAGCTGCCTAAGTATTTGAGTTGGCCAAAAGATCGATCGCTTTATGAAGAGGCTCCGTTATTTGAAGAATTCTATAACTCTTGGAATTTGAATAAAGTAAAAGGAAAACCAATTGTAATCACAGAAGGCGAGTTTAAATGCGCCATTGGGGAAATGACGACAGGTATTTTTCACTTAGGATTACCTGGAATTACCCAATTTTCACGATCTATGCTCGAGCAAATAGTAAAAGCACAGCCTTCTGATGTCATTGTTTTGTTCGATCGCGACACAATTGGAAAAGGATTGGTAAGATTGGACGAGGTTACCGACAGTCAGCGGGCTTCGTATTTTATTGCTAAACAAATTGAAGCAGCAGGTATTCCGGTAAAAGTGTCGTCCTTGCCTGATGTGTTTTCTGGAAAAAAAGTAGGGATTGATGATTTAATTTTGGCGCATGGCCCGTTAGCTTATTTGACTTCTATTTCATTGGCAAAAACGCCAGATGAATACGCTCGAACAAACCATATTGATGTAACCGCAACTCAGCTTTTTGCAAGGCGAGGGCGAGTTATCAAAGCTTTAATGCAGTTTCGCAAAGCCAATTCGTCTACCTTGGGTTTTGTAACGTTAGAGCAAAGGCGACTTTTTGAACTGCTTTCTAGGTATGAAGACGTTTTGGACCGGGAACTCAGGTTTTATATGAAAACTAAATATCCGGGGCGAAGGCATCTTACAGTCCCCAGCCATCAATTTGACATTATTTATTTAAGCGGAAACGGTCCCCAAGATCAGTTGTCTACAGAGAAAGAGAATTTTCTAGTAGATGGACCACTATTAAAAATCAATTTAAAGGCTAGCAATGTTAAAGGCTGTGCAAACAAAGCTTGCTTTGAAATTAATCGGACAAATGCCGAATGGAAAAACTTGGACGCACCAGCCAAATATGAACAGCTATCAAGCGCTCTAGAACCAATTTTCCCATTGGATGAATATACGTTTATAGCCTCCCCTAGGCTGCAGGGGCGCGTTCGTACGCTGTTAGTAATTCGTAAAGAGTCCAGAAGCCCAGTGGCGATAGTGGATGAAATTTTGACTTTACCGAATTAGAGCGATTACTATTAATCCGATACTAACCTAAACCAGGGAAGACGGATGCTTAAAATAGTAATAATACTTTTATTTTCATTGAATTTGTACGCTTTTGACTCGCGATCACCGGCAGATCCAATACCAGGTGCCACGAATGGAAATGTTATAGGATCCGTAGGTGATTCTATTTCTAAAGTTGATTTATTTGCAAAAAAAACGACGTTTGATTTGATCCTCACAGACAAATCATTTTTGGAGCCCTTTACGGCTCTGACATCAGCATTGGATGCCCAATGGCCCACTATTTCTGCAGAAATGAAAAGAAGCGCCAGCAAAGAGCTTGATCGATACAACATGTCTTTTGTTTTTGGCCTAGAAGGAAATTCCGTTCGTCTATTGGGGTCCAAGGTTTCAGAAATTAATCTGAATCAAGGAAAATACAATATTACGGCTGACTTATACTATCGGATAGAAGTGAGCCCCTCGTTTATTGAAGGGAAACAACTTAGAAAAGACATCTATGTAATTGGCCTTCATGAATCCAGTTCAATTTCTGCCGGTGCCGAAGTTCGAATTACATTTTTTCGAGAATTTGATTCAAAAGTAGAGGCCATTTTAGCAGGAAAGCCCTATGGCTTAAGTAAAATTCCTCGCAACTCTGACGATGTCATGACAAAGCTTAAATTGGGGGATGGAATTCGCATCGAGGCGTTTACAAATTTAGAGATATCTGACACGGTTTCAAAACTAACTAAAAGTACGAATTTATCCGCAGTTCTTGGGTATGACCTATTCCAAGGATTGTTTATGCTCGATATTTATAAATACACCTTCAACGATGTTCGGGCTCGTTTTATGGGAACAATGAACCGTGGAACACTAAAAGCAGGTGTCGGCCTAAATTGGCTGGCACAGTACGGAGTCGGAGGAATTTTAAGTAAATTATTTAAAGATATTTTCGACGTCAATTTCAATATAAATATCACAAAATCTTTTAATTTTTATAACGACTATCCAATTGAAACTCATATTGCCGATTATTTTTTTAGATTTAATTCACCATCAAGTACGGTGATATCAATTTCGAAAGCTTGCAATTTTCAAGCTCAGGGAAACGGCGGCATAATTACTAAAGGGCGACCTCTGACAGCAGAAGCCGCATTTGACGAATTAATTGGGAACGTCCGTAGCGGGCAATTCTTGTCATTATTTAATCCCAGCGTAAAAGAAGAAGCCATGTCAGCGACACTTCTAAAAAATGCTTCAATTGCTGAAACATTAGCGTGCGAAGATCAGTCATTGCCTTATGAAAAAAAGCGAGTTATGAATTTCTTTAAAGGTCGAATGGCCGCCGATGTGTTTTCTCTTGATTTTGGCCCCAAGATTAGCAGATTGTTGAAGGCCAATTTAAATCAAGGCCATTCCGAAATTTTTGTTTCGTCAGTCGAGCAGAATCAGGATTTTAAATATTATCTTTTACTAAATAGTTATCAGAAATATGCAAATTCTTACATTTTCGGCCGTTGGGAAAATGAATACATTTCTGATATCGATGCGCTGTATTTATCTGATAAAGAAAAAAATGTAGTTAATTTTCTAGATTTTGTTAAACGCATTCAGTACAAAGACAAAGTTCTTTCTGTTTCAAATTTAAAGGAAGTCTATACCGATATAGATCGCTCACTTCCAAATAACTTACCAAATCGAGATAAATTATTGGGTTTGATTCCAATGACCGAACAGCGCGACGGTTTGATTTCACTAGTTTACACCTTGAACAATCAAATTGTAGCCGAACTCGACAAAATGGATCGCGCCACTTTATATAAAAAGCTGTATAATTTTATTGATAAACATCCCAAAAAATACCTGATGAATGTGCCTCAAGATAATTCGGGCGAACGGGGCGGCTTAACATTTAATGAATATGTAAACGGACTGTATTTTCAAATTGTTAAATTCGCAGATTCCAAATCAGACCCAAAAGAGCGCTATCTGGCTCTTCGTGAATTGATGCATACGCCGGCTTTTACCGAGTATATTTTTACTGAACTTTTGCCAACATTTATTTCTCCAGAATTAGCGGCGGATTCAATGAGCGTCCAAATGAATGTAAGTTCGAGCTCTATAGCTTTGGATGGTCTTAAAATCGGGAACAACCAATATTCATCGGTATACAGTGCCGTGCTGTTGCTGAGATCTTTGTTAAACGATAGGTCTCTAGATTTGCGACTTCAAAGTGTAGCAACAGAAGATGGTGGTTCAAACGTGAACCCAATGAGCATCAAGGGATTTAAAATCGCCAATTAGTCTGAAAGCTAAATATTTGCAAAAAAAAGGTCCAATTAATTTTAGTTAATTGGACCTTTTCCATTGGAATCTTATTTTAAATTATTCGAATGTTCGACTACGTCGAGGCGCGCTCGTGGTAGTGCTAGTCGGACGCGGCGGAACCGAAGGTTTCGCTGGGCCCCTTGAAATTCCAGATCGTACAGGCGGGCGATCGTTTCTATAGCTACGACCTTCTGATTTAGGGTAACGACCTTCAGAACTTTCATTTCGCTCAGTTCTTTCAGATCGGTCACTTCTATCCGTTCGAGTATCTGGCCCATCTCCGCGATTGGTAAATCGCTTTTCTGCAAAATGAACATTTCGTGATCGGTCACGACTGCGTTCGCCGCGGAATTGTGTGGGTCGAGAATCTCGATAACCGCCGCGGGCGCCAGTAAAGTTAGGATCCATTTCACGAGGAATTCGGCCATTCAAGAAATCGAAAGGCACTTCTTGATCTGCAACGGCTTCTACCTTTGAACTTAAAACTTTAAAAATTAATTCTTCTTTTGTTAACTCAGACATACTTTGAAACTCAGCTGTGACTCGGAATGCTTCTTTTTGAGTTACAGTCATTCCTATTTTTTGATTCAATATTTTTTCGCTGGCTGTTTTTAGCTTATGGTTAACGACTTCGGTTAATGTAGGAATTGTTCCTTTAATTAAATTTGCCTTTGTCTTTAAATGAATTTGCTTTAATAAAGACAACTCCCGAGGTGAAACTAGAGTGTATGAAAAACCAGTTTTACCATTTCTACCAGTACGTCCAATACGGTGAACATAAGATTCAGGATCCCAAGGCAGAGAATAGTTCACGATATGAGTCAAATCAGCGATATCCAAGCCGCGCGCTGCTACGTCAGTAGCTACGATGACTTTAACGTCTTTGTTTTTAAATCGTTTAAGAGTCCACTCGCGCTCTTTTTGGTTTTTATCACCATGAAGAGATTCAACATGGTAGCCTTTTTTAGTAAGCTCTTCTTCAATTTGTGCGCATTTCATTTTAGTGTCGCAAAAAATAATTCCATAAAAATCAGACAAAGCGTCCAATAAATGAGTTAATGCTTTCAGTTTTAAATCTTCTTTTACAGTGAAATAAAGCTGAGTAATCTGCTCGGATAAATTCCCTTTTCGTTCAACTTCAACCATTGTTGGATCATTCAAGTATAAATGAGTGATCTTCTTAATCGCAGGACTCATGGTCGCAGAAAATAACCAAGTCTTGCAGCCAGCACGTCTTTGGTTCGCTGTTGATGTATCTCCAGCTTCTTTTTCTTTGTGAGTCTGTTCTAAAATTTCTTCTAGAGAATCTCGGAAACCCATAGAAATCATTTCATCGGCCTCATCTAGAACAAGAGTAGTAAGTTCGCGGATATGAAATACACCCTGATCTAAAAGATCAATTAAGCGACCTGGAGTGGCCACGATTACATGGGCGCCACGTCTTACGGCATCCACTTGAGTTCGGTAACTAGAGCCACCGTAAATAGCAGCTATCTTCATTTTTTTGTAAGAGGACAATGTTTTTAGCTGCTCAACGATTTGAAGCGCCAACTCGCGAGTAGGACTTAAAATCAAAGCCTGTGGAAATTTTTTAGTTGTATCTAAATGCTCGATCATCGGTAGACCAAACGCAGCCGTTTTGCCTGTGCCTGTCGCAGCTAATCCGATAAAATCACCGGATTGTTTAAGCAATAGAGGAATGGCTTTGGTTTGAATTTCCGTAGGGGCTATGAAACCAATGCTTTCCAAATGCTTTATTAACTCGGGACTTAAACCTAAATCTTCGAACGTACTCATGAAAACCTCATTTGGCGGCAATCTACAGGATTACTCAAAAAAA
>JAYVPD010000070.1:0-79788 GCA_043757515.1 Pseudobdellovibrionaceae bacterium | reverse complement strand
AAAGCAAGACGGCCTGACCGCCTGGCACTGTTTGCCCCTGTTGATTATAGAGTTCATACCATCCAGGGGCTTTTTTAAATAGGGTAATTACAAGCACCGCTAATAGCAGACCATTTAGGATGCGCTCTAGGGATATTTTGATAGGATTCCTCAATTAATGTTTGAACTGATTCTGCAAAGCTTGATTAATTTCGTCAATGCGATCTTTTTTGCTTATTACAGTGTCTTGAATCTCATCAAGTCGAATCAAAAGCTTCTCTTTGGCTAGTCGAATAGCTTCATAAATATTTTCATGATGGGCTTCTTGCTGAATTGTCGAATCTCCATCTTTCAAACGTATTGACACTCTATGCAACAAAGCCAGCTGGGAGGTTGAACGGCCCTGCCCTTTTAATTCAAACTCCATAGCGAGCTTCTGTGGGTCTTTAGCGATAACAGCCGCAATCGTACTTGGAGTCACGTAGGGTTGAAATTCGGCAATCTGCTGGTACACAAAAGATTTCAAATCTGGATCATTTTGAATCAGTTGCTCTGTTCTTTCGGCCCCTGTGCGAGGGGTACGTTTTCTTCTCTTTTTGAAAAGGGAGAGCGGATCTTTGACTTTTTTCTTTGCCATGTGACCTCCTCCTTCCTCTAGAATAACACGGGTTTGCGGGTTTTAATAACAAGCTGGACTATTAATTTACATTAAGTTTATATTCGATGTGATCGTTTCAAAATGGAGCAATTAAAAACTTTTATCTTTTTTTTAGGACTTTTATGCCTAGGACCTTAGATTGGGAAAATAGTTGCGCGAATTTAAAATAGGAATTAGAAGTTAGGCTTTCTTAAGAAAACGAGCGGTTTACGCAAAAGGATTTTTATGATTACTGCCACTGCCAATCAAAAAGTGGAACTTACGGCAGCTATTAAATTACATTCTTCATGGTTAACACATTTGGAACCTGAGTTTTCGTATACCTATATGAACGAATTGAAATCTTTTATAAACACAGAGCTAAAAAATAAAAAAATTATTTTTCCAAAAGGCGCTCACTATTTCGAAGCGTTCAATCGCACTCATTTTGATAAAACGTCTGTCGTTATTTTAGGTCAGGATCCCTATCATGGCGAAGGCCAAGCCCACGGCCTAAGCTTTTCTGTTCCCGCAGGTATGAAACCCCCGCCATCTTTGGTAAATATTTTCAAAGAAATTCAAAGCGATTTGGGCCGCCCACCTTCTGTGGCCCAAGATCTAAGTTTTTGGGCGGACCAGGGGGTATTGCTGCTCAATAGTGTTCTGACTGTTGAAATGGGAAAAGCGGCTTCGCATCAAGGTCGCGGCTGGGAACAATTTACAGATCGTGTGATCCAACTGCTGAGCCAAGAAAAAACGGGTTTGGTGTTTATTTTATGGGGCAGCTATGCCCAGAAAAAAGGCGCTATCATTGATCGCGCTAAGCATTTGGTGATTGAATCACCTCATCCCTCACCGTTGTCATCCTATCGTGGATTTTTTGGCAGCAAACCGTTTTCCAAAACCAATATGTATTTGAAAAAAAACGGTCGCACAGAAATTAATTGGTAACTTTGTAGGTTTGATAGCAGCCGCGTTTGATTAAAAAGGCCTGATCCGTTTTAGAATTCAGCAAGATGTCACTGTCACCGCTAAAAATAGTTTCACCATGACCCAAGGCCACCCGACAGCCGATAAATTGTTCTTGGTAACGTAGAAATCCAACAAAAGTATTTAAATTGGGATCTGCGCCAATGTCTTTAAAAACGGTATTAGCCAAACCTGCATTTAAAGTGGCTTCATCGCTTGCGCGCATTAGATAACAAAGTAAAGCGTTCGAGCTACTGGGATTTCCTTTTAAAAATCGAATCGAATTAACAGTTGATCCATCAGAATTAGTTTGAATAATACCCTCTGCACTCCAGCCTGAATAGATCGGCGAGTTCAGAAAGCCACGAGTGCCCAAAGGCACTGTCCCCAGCTTGATACCTAAAACTGGTTTTTCACTCATTAAATTTGCGCCCGAATTTTCCCAGGAAAAGACACTAAAGTAATCAGAAAAACAGGAAATTGAGTCTATTGAGCCAGTGCTGCCAGAGGCCACACTGGCCTGACCGGTGACTACCCTAGTGCCATTACTTGCAGAACTATCAGTGCCTCCATCATCGACTATTAAAGTTGGCTGGGAAGGCGTTTTAACAACGTAGTCTTGCGGGCGATCCCCTTCACCATGTGTGCAATTTTGAAACATCGAAATTAAAATTCCGAATAGAACGGAAAGCCTCAAAAAATAGCGCACTCACACCCCATTGCCTCTAAAGCAGTGCAATTAAAAATCCACCTGTAACCGATCTACAATGCGGTATTCTGGGGACAACTATGACAGGTGTTTTAGGACTAGACGACATCGTTTCAAAACAAACCAATCCTTAGGGAACTCTAGACAAATCCCTAGTGCCATAAAGCTTTCCTAGGATTTGATTTATTTTGGCAGCTGAAATTCTATTTCAGCTTTTTCGATTTCTTGAGACAGTTTTGCTTGCGACCAGCCTAATTCTTTGGCCAGGATTTTTCCTACATTTGCCAGCGCCAATTGAGTTTCATTTTTATCTAAAGTAGCCATTCGCACGCGACGACCTAACACATCAGTAATAGATCGTGCTGATTCATAGTGTATGGAATAAAATACTTCCGCCCAGATAAAAGGAAGTTTTTCAGAAATTTTTGAATGTCGCTTTGGATAGGAATCCAGTAATAAAGCCGCGTGAGATCCATAGATATGATTCAAATAATCGGCGACGTCATCCGGCAGATTGTATTTCTTGGCTAGGCCAATCGAGCCGTCTGCTTGCCAACCGGAAGATCCGTCCAATTTCAATGAATCTGTAATCGATTTTATTTTTTTCGGATTTTGCCCCAATTGCCTTACGACTTCATCAATCGCATGTTCACCCATCACCCGATACGTTGTCCATTTACCGCCGGTCAATGTAATCAGCCCGGATGTTGGATTGAGGTTTATAACATGGTCACGGGCCAATTGGGCCGTGTCACTGGCACTAGGATCAGATACGAGTGGACGAATACCCGTCCAAAAAGATCGCACATCTGATCTAGAAATAGGTTCACTTAAATACTGCGAAACTTCTTTTATCAGATAGTTAATATCCTCTTCAGTCGTTTTAGGTTTTTCAACAACATCAGATTTACTGTCTGTTGTACCGATGAGTGTTTTCCCTTCCCAAGGTAAAACAAAAAGCACACGTCCATCTGATGTTTTTGGAATTAATATTCCCGTGTCAGGCAATGACACGTGTTTATCTAAAACTAAATGGGTGCCGCTGGCCCCCGAAATCATTTCTTTGGCCTCTGGATCATCCAGCTTACGAATTCTATCTGCAAATGGCCCTGTAGCATTAAGAACAATCTTGGCTCTTATAGAGTGCACGTCACCGGTCAATGTATCAAGCGCCTTGACTCCAACAATTCGATCGCCCTCTTTTATAAAATCAATTACCTTTGTGTGATTCAACAAAGTGGCACCATGGCTCGCGGAAGTTTGCGCCAAGCTGAGGGCTAATCGAGCATCGTTAAATTGACCATCAAAATAGACGACGCCGCCTTTAAGATTTTTTGAATTAACCTGCGGGTAGAGTTCCTTTATTTTCTTTGCACTTAATAAATAACTGCCAGGGAGTTTTCCTTTTTTTCCAGCAAATAAATCATAGACTTTTAAGCCAGCCCAATAATAGGGAATCTGCGGCCAGCTATAGATAGGAGTCAACAAAGGCAGAGGTTTCGCCAAATTCGGAGCATTTTCAATCACTGTTTTTCGCTCTTTGAGGGCATCACGGATAAGATTAAATAAAGTCTTGTCCCATTTTTGTTGAGTTAGCAATTTGTTCCAGAGCTGTTCCAAATAGCGAACGCCGCCGTGTAGTAATTTTGTCGATTTGCTAGATGTCTCTGATGCAAAATCGTCGGCTTCAACTAAAATCGTATTTAGTCCTCGCGTTGTCGCGTCCAAGGCAGAACCTAATCCAGCACTTCCGCCGCCAATAATTAATACGTCGTACTGAGTGTCTATAAGACGAGCGAAATTTAGTTCTCTATTGATTCCAATTTTATATCTGGATTGGCTGTTGTAAAACGCTGAACAAACAGGGTTGGCCCGCAAGCCGACTGCGAAGAGTGCTATCGTTAAAACTACTTTCAAAATACTCATTCGATTAGTCCGCCTAAATGAAATTAAAAATTAACTCCTGCAGTGACTCCGCCCCACGGCTTGAGTTCATAGAAGTATTGAGCATACGCACTCGCTCGGACGGTAAATCCTGATTTTGATCTAAACTCATACCCTATGCCAGCGTTGGGATAAACACCGGTACCTTCTGCCTGTGAATACGAGCCAATTAGTTCATTGTTAGGTGTCAAACTATTCAGAGGCCACTCTGCTTTTACATACAAAATAGTGGCTCCGGCAGTTAGAAAGGCTCTATGAGTTTGCCCGCTGGTAAAATAATAATTACCGTACAAAGGAACTAAACCGAGATCTACGCCAATTCCTAGAATGTTCATTTGGTAATAAGTAAGTCCTGCACCAATTGAAAATTTGCTATTTAAAGCTCGATCATAATTTAAAGAATAGGCAATTCCACGACCGGCTAGTTCCATCCCTATAAAATTACTTCCATATTGTGCTTTTGGTTTATATTCTGTTTCCAAGCTCGAGCTGCCCGAAAATTCTGATTTCGCGAAGCCCACAAACGGCACAAATAGTAAAACGGATATAAGTATTATTTTTTTCATATAGATTAGGAAATGCAACTTTCAAGCGGTATCTAGAATCAATCCATTAGAAATGAAGTTACCAAAGAACAGAAAACGCAATGCAGGTGTATAAAATCTAGTCGAATTTTTCGCAGAACCCTCTATTTTATCTTGAGCCAAGCCTCAATCTCATCCAAATTCATTTTGCCTATTTCACCGAAGCCACGATTACCCTGCCATACCCCTTTGTCTAAATTATTTTCTAAATGAAATCTCAAACGGCGTATAAACTCTGCAGTCTCTGTGTCATTTCTCTTTTCCACTTCATTCAAAAGTTCATAAATTTTTTCTTCAACTAAAGTATTTAACAGAATATACCCCCGCCCCAACCACAATTTGGCCTCTTGCTTTTCGCCCAACAACAAATGAATTGAAAAGAGGAAATTATAAGGAAACCAATAGTGACCTCCTCCTATTTTTTCAGCTGCCAATGCGACTAAGCGAATCTCATTTAGGAAATTTTTCCATTGCTCGGAAATAGGATTGGTAGCGACAGAATTAAAAAGATATTCGATGGCATGACTAAGATAGCTAATATCGCTTTGATAGAGTTTCCAATTGGACAAATAATGATCTTTAATTTCCAGTCGAATTGACATGGCTTCAACCTGGGAGCCATGTTTATCTGCTAATTTAGCTCTATCCTCTTGTGCTTCCGCAATATAGACGTGTATCAGGGAAAACGCTTGCGGACCTAGCAAAGCCCTTCTAAATAAAGACTCAGCGGTTAATAAGAAGTCTATTCGTCCAAATCGAGCTCCTTGCTTAGAAAATACATGCCCAGCATTCACTAAATCTAATTTTTCATTGCTTGTCCCGCACGGCATCGCCATTTCTAAAATTTGAATTATTTCATTTTTAATCTCGCTTGAAATTTCTTTTTCTAAATTAGCAACCCAGCGATTAAACTCACCGCTTATTTTCAAACCAAATAAGGGGTCTTGCCGTGCTTTTTCCAAAATACTAATAAAGAATTTTTTTCTTTGACTATTTATACGGGCACTTAAATTTGGAGGTGAATAAGCCCTGTAAAGCAAATAGATATTAGCAAAACTAAATTTATCATCAAAACTATTGAAGTTTTTTTCTAGATCCAAAGCTTGAATAAATTTAATTTCGGCTTCTAATGGATCCTCTGTCGGAAAGTTATCATAAATATAAATAAGTCGAGAATAGGCATATCCGTTGCTTGGCTGTTCAGAAAGAAGGGCAATCAATATTTCTTCGCTTTCTTTGAAGTGCTTTAAAGCTTGAATAGTATCACCATTTCTTTTGCAATATTCTCCGCAACACAAAAGGAACTCTGCTTTCCTTGAAACTATGTCGGATGCACCCAATAGCTTTAAAGCATCAAGGGCTTTTAGATACGGATAATTGGCGGGATTGCCTCCCTTATTACAACTAAAATCAAAAAGCCAAATTTCATAAATTTCTTCAATGCTTTCGCACAGATGGACTAGCTCACTTGTGATTTTGTTTTTTAAAACTCTGGGCACTAATTCGTAAAGACCAACCATATCCTGATCACTAGTTAACTTTTGAATTTCATCCTGAATACTCATTTACTTTACCGCTGGAATTGAAGGACCTGCTTTTCCATTTTTGGAGCCTCGCGGGGTGACTACTTTTCTATTCGCCCCCGGTTGCCAAATCGCCACACTCAGCGAGTCTATTAAATCGGCGGACATCGAACCACCACACATAGTCATATAAAGGAAAGGGAGCCTTGCGCGCGCCATAAATAGAATTGACGTTAAGTCTTCTTGGTTACTCAAATCAATTTTATCTTTAGACATGTCAATTACCGAATAGCTGTGATCGGTGATAAATGGTTCCATTCGTTCGATCCATTTTTTGAATTTAATTGTTTTAACCGGTGTTTCTGAAAACATGTCTGCTAATTCTTGAAAATAAGCATGCTCGGCTTTTTGCGAGTCCAATACTGATTGGACTTCATCTTTCACAGCTTGACCCTTAACTTTTGCCTGCGGAGTTTGCTCGTTTATAAATTCCGAATGTCGAGCCAATGCTTTTTTTACAATGCCTCTCACTTTTTCAACACAATCTAAGGGCCTATCGTTTGATTTTTCACGCGCCTCTAACCAAAGTTTTTTGGCATCAATCGAGCATTTCTCTTGCAAAATACGGATCGATTTTTCTCGATTTTCAAAATCAGCCTCATCGTAATTAAACTGCACTCGGTCAGTGGAAGCCACCTTTTCCTTGTCCTGCTCTGCTTGGGCGCACCTGATTTGAGATTCGTCGAGTTCTACTTTTGTGCGAGGAATTGAACTATGGCAATAGGCCACAACGAATGAAAGTGCCAAGATTCCATCGTCTTCTGTAATATAACGGCTTGGTTGACCTTCAGTTTTTAACTCGATGACGATCGACTTTTCTCCAGATTTAATTACCCCGACAGTTTCATCACAAGGTTGCGAATAACTGGGTAGAGCTAAAACTACGACAAGGAAAGAAGATAATAATTTCGCCTGCGACAAACCTATTCAGCCTCGGAGACTAAGGCCTGAGGCGACAACTTTAACATGATTTCTTTTTTTGATCCATTTGCCTCCTGAACTACTTTAACTTCTTTTTTAGAAAGTTTTTTCATCGAAACTCGAATGTCTTTTCCGTCCAGATGGAACACGGCAAAACCCTTTTCTATTTTGGATACTTGCCCTCTAATCTGAATAAGACCACCGGCACTGGCACAAATCGATATCAACAAAAAAGTGAATAGTTTAGAAATCATTTAACACCTCCCTGGGTACCTGAGCCGGAGGCGCGAACGTCCCAGACCGCTGTCTTAAGGGCATCCAATGCTTCTTTTGGATAATGACCGCACATTGAGATTATTAGTCCCGGTAACCGTACTCCAATTTGTACTAAAATACCGCTCAAAGAGACCTGACTTTCAGGATCAAATTTGCTGTCCGGCGAACTAACCATTTGATAACCATGCCTTTCAACGGTGCGAGGAAAACCGTCAAGCCAGCTTAAAAACTTTCCGGCCTTGACCGGCGATTCAGAAAACATGGCGGCTAAACTGGCGGCTCGATCACGGTCCTCAGTTAATCCCGCAATAAATTCTTTTTTCTCGGCGTCGGTTCCTGTAACAGTTGCTAAATATTTTGGATCTGATTGTTCCTTTAAGTATTCAGCACTACGAAAAGCTACTTTTTTTGCTATTCCCCGCACCTCTTCAACACACGATAGTGGCAAAATATTTACCTTTTCCAGAGCCTCATTCCAGAGGACTTCGGTATCAAGTCCGCATTCTGACTTTAAAACTGAAATAGCTTTTGCTTTTTTTAAATAGTCTTTGTCATACCAACCATAATCTATTTTTTCGTCCCATTTCAAATTCGCTTTCTCTTGCGACTCCTGAGCACACCTTTTTTTGCCTTCGTCTATTTTTACTTCTGGGCGAGAAATATCTTGGTAACAATATCCGGCCACCATTGCTAAGCCAAAAATTCCATCATCGTCCATTACCCATTTACTTTTGTTGTCCTCTTTGAATTCTACGCCAAGTACTTTATTGCCTGGTTTAATTGCGCCAAACTCGGGGCCGCAAGCGGAAGATGCCTGACCAACAATAAATGAAAAAAACAGAATAAATAGTGCGGACACGTTCATGATAACTCCTTGATTCCCCAGATCCTATTGTTATTCAGGATGGCCCAAATCAAAAGCGCAATTTTGAAAACTAGTCCGTCGAAAGACGTATTAAGAATATTTAAAAAAAATTATCAATTTCAATCTATTTTTTAGTGCGCCCGCGGTCTCTGGCATCGACCGTTACTTTTTTTCGCTTCTTACGATCCTCGGCGCCCATTCCTTTGTCTTGCTTTTTCTTACCATGGAGCATTTCTGCTTCAAGTTTTTTATAGCTGTCCCAACGTGCCTGGGATAAGGTTTCGTTTTTCAAAGCTGCTTTTACCGCGCAGCCTGGCTCTGCCTGATGTTGGCAATCGCCAAATTTACAGTTCACAAATATACTGACAATGTCTTCAAATTGAACCTCTAGACCTTCTTTGTGATCCGTGAGCGCAAGTTCGCGCATTCCAGGTGTGTCGATCAATAAACCGCCAAATCGACTGACGTAAAGATTTCGAGAGGTTGTGGTGTGCCGTCCCTTGCCATCTTTTTCGCGTACCTCTTGTGTTTTAATTTTTTCATTCCCAATCAGATAATTTACTAAAGTGGATTTGCCCACTCCAGAGGAGCCAACAAAAACAACTGTTTTGCCTGTTTTCAAATAGCTAGAAAAAAAATCAGCTTTGTCCAGAGAATGCTTGGACATAGTGTGGACCGGAACATCGGGAAACTCTTGTTGAATTTCCAATTGGACTGCTGCAATTTCATCTGGGATTAAATCGGACTTAGTTAATAGTATAATTGGCTTTGAACCTGAGTCCCACGCTATGGAAAGATATCTTTCCAATCGTCTGTGATTCAAATCTTCGTTCACTGATGTCGTAATAAAAACATAATCCACATTAGTAGACAAAATTTGCGCGTCGCTAAGCGATCCAATTTGTTTTCGATAAATCGTTGTCTTCCTGGGCGCAATCAATTGGATCGTGGCTTTTTCAGCTCCGGACCTAAGCTCGATCATTACCCAATCGCCAACAGCTGGGTAGTCTGCTCTGACTTTAGAGCTAAATTGCATTTTTCCACTGATACTGGCCCAGATAGTTTCATCCAAACCGTATTGCACTTGATACACATTTCGCTCTTCTGAAATTACCCTAGCTGGCCGCCAATCGAGCGAACTTTCTTTTGCCAGAGATATGGAATAAAAATCATCCCATCCAAAAAGTTTTAAAAAATCGCCATTCGAGTTATTCAATTGCTTAGAAATATCCAATCAAATTAGCGCTGTTGAACGACTCGGCTCTTAAATCTACTTTTGAGTTCAATTCAAAACCGATAATGTTGTCATAATTGTAAGACACAGCTGCACCGTAGATACCATCAGTAACGTCTGAGCTGTGCTCAACGACCATCATTCCGCCGAGAATACTAACTTGAACTAAATTCCATTTATTAATTGGATAGTTTACAAATGAATACTTTCCATATGCCGAAAATGCCCCGATATTTTTGCGATACTCTAATCCACGCACATACTCGTTAGCTTCAGGGGAATAAATTAGACCTGAGGAATCTGAAGTCATAGCCCGAACATTTGAATAATAACCACCCAAAGACCATCGATCCGTTAGCATTTTCTCGATTCCAACTCCGAGTCCACTGCCAGAACTGCTGATGGGTCCATTACCTAGTGTTAAATTTGAATTCCCTACCATCACACGCCAGCTCACATCCTGAATAGGTTTAAAATCCTGCCTATCGACGTTGATTACTATTTGATTAGCCGATTCTGCAAAAGACGCAGTTGTTATCAAGACCAAAGCAAATGCTAAAAATAGTTTCATAAATCCTCCTAATTAATTTTTCCAAATTAAATTCCATATTACCTGGCTTGTCCATTCAAAAGGCTAGATGAAATTTACCACGCGCCAGGACACAGTAGTTGGTCCAGATATGGACGCGTCACTGTTCAGAGTGTTGGATTCACTATAAGATAGGAAGGGTGGAGTTGTGATGAGAATTATTGCCTTGTTTGCTTACATTTTAAGTCAATCATCGAATCTTTTGGCCTGCGATTTTAAACTTATGGGATTTGCGAAACTTCCCGATACACCAGTTCTAGTAAAAATATCAGACGGTAAACAAGAAAAATTTGTAGCCGATGACGACGGATTCTTGATTATTTCTATGGCCGCTGCCGAATGCCGGTCAGTCCATCCACTTCCAGTGATTAAATTGACCGATACAATGACTAAATGTATTTCAGATTACTATAGAAAAAATGATACAAAACCTAAAGATCAATTAAATTTTACGATAGATCTTGAGGAAGATCGAACTAAAATTAAAACTCTTGCTGGAATTGAAAAAGACTGTGATGTAAACCAGCAACGATTATGGGATAAAGCATATTATTTCTACCGACAAGCTCCAATGACCTGTGGACAACAAATGAAATCTGTCGTAGTCGCGGCCGTAATTCAAAGTGTTCAATTTTATTACGATACTTTGACCAAATTAAAGCAAGGCAAACTGACTGGATCCATTGAAGACCAAGCCAAATACGTCGATGAAGTCCGGGCGGCAAGGGACTACACACAACAGTTTTTGAAACTTATTGAATCCAACAAAACGACCGTATCGGATTTTGAAAAATGGTTGGCCGGTCTTGAACTACGTGCAGTTGAAAAAGGGTACAATGTGATTACGAAAATTGATGAAACTCACGGTGCTAAAAATTTCTATTCCCTTATCGATATTTTAAATGACATGAATTCCCTTTTTAGCTTTGTTAAAAAGCAAATTGCCTGTTCCGAGCCGTTTGAAAAAGGTACAATTGCGTCCCTGGTGGGAGTCGCCTGGCCTATTCTAGGCGCTGCTCCAGTCGTCGAAGGCAAAGCATTGCCAAAGGCCACAAAATGAATTTGTTTAAAATACATATACTTCTTGGCATAATTTTTTCTTGCTATATTTCTTGGGCCGGAACGTTTATTAAGCTTCAAGGGACTATTTTACGAGTTGAAAATAGTATTGTATTTTTGAAAACTAAATCGGGTGAAAGAAAAATTGCCCTGAAAGATCTTACAAAAAAAGATACCGAACTCGTTAAAAAAGAAGCTGGATCAAAAAAAGAAGTTACACTTCGAATACCTATGGAATTTTTTACGTCAGGACAAGATGAAAAAAAATAGGAGCTTTGATATATAACTTCGAAAAGGTTATATGAGCTCGTATTTTTTAAATCGATTACAAATTATCAAACCAAAAAACTGTTTCCAACAGTCTGATTTATCTGGATGGATTGCGAAAGCCCATCAGAAAGCGGAGAGCTTTAAACCTAGCGAACTGCAAATGTCTAGTGAGCTAATCGAAAAGCTATTTCTTAGATATGGAGTTAAAGAGGCACAGATTGCCCAGCGTTACTTTGAATGCAGCGATGTTTATTCAGATTTTTCGCACGGCTCAGAAATCTATCCCATTTCCAAAGAGACCCCCTTTGGAGTCGACATCGCCGAGCGAGCTCGATTTTTTACAAAAAGAGCCAGCGAGGTGTTTGAGAAACTTTATGATCTATCGTCCCCTATACAACGTCCAGACCATTTGATTCATGTTACCTGCACAGGTTATGAATCACCCAGTGCCGCCCAAAAAACGATAGCCCATAAAAATTGGGGGGCATCGACGGCAATCACTCATGCTTACCATATGGGTTGCTACGCATCGATACCGGCGGTCAGACTAGCCAAGGCATTAGCTGCTGAGGTAAATTCTGTGGATATCGTGCACAATGAAATGTGCGGTCTGCATATGGAAACATCGGCACAAACACCCGAACAAATGGTAGTTCAAACTCTATTTGCAGATGGCCATGCCAAATACTCAGTTTCAAAAAATCGAAATGAGAATGGTCCCAATTTTAAAATTTTGGGAATTTCTGAAAAAATTATTCCGGACTCGGAAAAAGATATGACCTGGCTGCTGGGCCCTTGGGGCATGAATATGAGCTTGTCTCGGGATGTACCGCCTAAAATAAAAGCCCAGCTTGATCAGTTTTCTAAAGATCTTTTTTTAAAAGCCGGTGTCACCTATGATTCTGCGATGAATGCCATTTTCGCCATTCATCCGGGCGGCCCTCGTATCATAGATGCCGTCCAAGAGACTTTGAAACTGGCTTCCCACCAGGCGCAAGAAAGCAGAAAGGTTCTATTAGAACGAGGTAATATGTCGTCAGCTACCCTTCCTCACGTTTGGGACGAAGTCTTTAACAATGACTATCCAAAAGGAACACTGGTGGTCAGTTATGCTTTCGGTCCTGGCCTAACGCTTTTTGGCGCTGTCTTTGAGGTCTGCTAATGACGCTTTATTTTATGCCTTTTTTTCTGCAAGGAGTGGCCCTGTTTTTCGATGAGTTCTATTTTCATCGTAAACGAGGACTCCCTGTATGGGAACGTATTGGCCACCCACTTGATACTTTGACTGTATTTTTATGCTTTCTTTATATTTACCTAACTTCAGCTACAACCGAACACTTGAACGTCTATATTGGCCTTTGTATAATTTCGTGTTTGTTCGTTACTAAAGATGAATTTGTTCACAATCGCTATTGTGATGCCAAAGAAAACTGGTTACACGCAGTCCTTTTCTTACTGCATCCTATAACTTTTCTGGCTGCTGGTTTTATTTGGATGAACAATTTAAATCCAATTTTTCTTTCAATCCAGCCGGTTGTTATCCTCTGTTTTGCTACTTACCAGTTTTTGTATTGGAGATTTTTTGCAAAAAATTAACAATGAAATCTACAATTTATACGGCGACAGATGGTACACAGCATTTGATGATCCTGTCGCCTTGCTGCGAGCCGAATCTAAAACTAAAGTGCCGTGGATCTTAGCAAAAATGAAGCAAAAAAATTTGCAAGGCCCTACTACAGAAGTGCTTGACGTTGGCTGTGGTGCTGGGTTTTTAAGTAATGAACTGGGAAGTCACGGATTCAAAGTCACAGGCGTTGATCTTTCAGAGGAAAGTTTAAGTGTAGCTAAGAAGTTTGATAAATCAAATTCGGTTTCCTACCAGGTCGCTGATGCTTACAAATTGCCTTTTTCAGATGCCCAATTTGACGTCGTCACGGCCATGGATTTTTTGGAACATGTGGAAAATCCCGAATTGGCTATTAAGGAATTTTCACGTGTTATTAAGCCGGGTGGGATTTTTATATTTCATACATTTAACCGAAATTTCTTTGCACATTTTGTAATTATCAAACTTGTTGAATGGTTGGTGAAAAACACACCAAAAAATATGCATATAATTCGACTTTTTATAAAACCGACGGAACTAAAGGCTTACTGCGAAAAATCAAATCTTTTTGTAGATCAAATGACGGGCATCAAACCAGTTTTTTCTTCAATTCCGATTTCTAACATTTTCTCTGGGATTGTTCCCGAATCGCTTCGATTTGAATTAACAAAAAGCCTTTTGCTTTCTTACATGGGCAGTGCAATTAAAAAATATTAATTATTATCAGTTACTAAGGATCGACCGCTGCCTAAATTGTATTTACCGTGCCTTTTCTGTGCAATGCCACTTCCAATTTCAAAATCGAAATAGAGCATTTTGTGCCCAGACTTATTACTTATCTTTATATTCTTGGCGTAACCACCACCAAACCCTTTGCACAAAAGAACAAGTTTGTTTTTATCAATAATGATGGTGTAGCCGCCTGTATAATCGTCAAAAGTATATAAACGATAATCTATTCCAGGGGCCTTAATTTCCCTAATATATAACTCTCCGGTTTTTTGAGCCCGTATCGCCAAATTTTCACCGATCTCGCCATTTTTTATAGCTTTTTCGATCGATGCGATATCAGGGTAACTATCGAGCGTATCACTCATTGCGTTTCCTATGTTTAGAATTAAAAATAGTAAAATAAGGTATTTAGACATTGTTTTTCCCAAACAGTCCTATCGTTAGATTTCGCATTAGAAATTGACAGCTGTCAAACGATGAACTGGCAATTTAATCCATACGTATAGAGGTAAGCATCCTACCCTGGCCAATTGCCTCCTAATTTCATATTTTGGCTTCGGAATCGCATTAAGAACACCAGAGGTATTGTGAAATTTTTAATGGCTATTTTATTACTGCTTATTTTAAGTTTTAGCCTCGTTGCCTTTTCTCAAAATGAGACGCATGAAAGGTTCGATCGGGCCCACCATGGATACTACTCTGAAGATCGAAATAAATTTCAATTAGCTATGGTCGAAAAATTTTTGTCAGGTTTGACTGCCCCCGAGGGAAAGCCAGAAATCACTGTGTTGGCGGGTCCAATGGCGGCCGGAAAATCAATGCTTGCAAAGCAACTATTAAAAAATGATGGGTCAACCGTCCATATTGACATAGATGCCATTCGAAAACTGCTGCCAGAGTTTTCAAAAATTAACCAAATTGACCGCACCAATGCGGTCTATGAAACTCAAAAAGAAGCGGGATATATTGCAGAACTTCTTTTGTGGACGGCAATGGACCGTGGATTGAATATAGTATTTGAGTCCAGCCTTCGTGAAACTGACTTTTTTAAAAATTTGAAAATTAAACTTCAATCCTTAGCTCCAAAATACAAAGACAGATTTAATTTAGTATTTGTACTTGCAGATTTAGAAAGTCTTAAGACTCGAGCAAAAGAGCGTGATCAACATGATTCAAGGTACACCCCAGAACATGACGTGATTGATCGCTATTCGGTCTCGATGGTGAATTTCTTCAAAATTAAAAGTCTTTTTAACTATGTCACCGCCATAGACCTCTCTCCAAAGGTTCAGAGAATTGTGTATGTAGAAAAAAATACTGGTGAAAATCGACAACAACAAGGCACTTCATTGCCCTTAAGCCAATTTAGTAATTTCTCGTCTGGTTCTGTTTACAAAATCGCCGTTCAACGACCACAAAATATAGGCTATGATTTATTCATTGATATTGATTGGACTACATTTTATCCAATCTATGATCCGAATACTTGTGAACCTGAAAAATTAATTCGTTATGAAGGCAAAAATGGCCCTGAATTCTACCGAATGGTCGATCATGCAGACACTTTGATAGAACGATTGCTCGCACTTAAAAATATGCGAATTCATTTTATGACCGGTGCGGACGCAGATCGCGCTCGTTTTTTACTTTCATTAATTAAAATTAAAAGTGGTCCTTACAAAGGTCAGTCTGCACTTAGCAAAGCAACCACTGTAAATAGCATAGAAGACCTATTGCCGCTTTCAGAGGATAAAAGCCTACCTTTTCCGCAGCGGTTTGGAAAATATGCACAAAAAATTCGCCCTGATATCGATATGACTAGAGCAGGCCTACTCGACGACGCTTTGGATTTTCCTCGTTTTGGAATTCCTGTAATCGACAGTTATGGGATTTATTTATTTAGACAAAATTTTGACCCGACCGCAGTAGGTAAAAAATTTGAAGCCCCAACCCTGGAAGAGCACCGTATAGAGCGAAATCGACTCGTGACAGTAGCTGATGTTATCGAAAACGCCTATTTCGAGGATCTAAATGGGACTAGTCGATTTTCAGATTCGGTTGTTAAAACGCCTTGGAGCAGACAACATCAGCACGGCGGGTTTAGTTGCCATCGGTTTTATGATAAAAATCTAAATTAACTAATGCTATTACCAAATGAACAAAAACAAATACTAACTAAAATAAAATCCCCTCAGGCAACATTGGCTTATTCGTTGACGGCGTTGATTTTATTTATTCCTGCGATTTGGTATCCCTTTATGACAATTGAGCTCTATGGAAATCGCAACTCGGTGACTATATGGGGTGGGGTTGAATCCTTGGTTGAAGATGGGTCATGGCCGATCGCTGCCATCATATTTCTTGCGAGCCTTGTGATTCCAATCCTAAAATTAGTTATTCTTATCTATCTCGCGCTAACATCGGCGCAAGAAAGTCACCCAAGATTCAAAACGCAATTATTCCATATCGTAGAGGCCATAGGGCGCTGGTCCATGTTAGACATTTTCTTACTAGCTATTCTGGTGGCCATTATGAAACTTGGCCGATGGACAACCGTCGAACCCAAAATAGGGTCTTGGCTTTTTGCTGCAGTAGTTATTTTTACGATGCTTGCGTCTGCTTCTTTTGACCCAAAACTTTTATGGAATGAGGACTATGACAAAACCAATTGAAAAAAAAATTCATTCACTTCATTCAAATTGGGCTCTTTGGATGTTTCCGATACTAGCTCTGTTAATCTGTGGATGGCTTTTTTTTGACACATTCAAAAAACAAGGTCCGATCATAAAACTTTCAATGGAAGATGCTTCTGGACTTCAAGCCGAAAAAACAAAAGTTCGTTTTCGAGGAGTTACGATCGGTTTTGTTAAGTCGATTTCGATTTCAAGCGATACTAAAACAGCCATTGCAAAGATACATCTTCAAAAGGAAGCCGAAGTATTTGCAAGCGTAGGTTCAAAATTTTGGATCGTACATTTGCGGGAATTACAGGTCTTGAAACGCTATTTGAAGGGACTTATATTGCAGCCATCCCAGGTCCGGCAGACGCCGAAATCAAAAACGAATTCACGGTATCAACAAATAGTCAGTCCACTGATTCTCTTGAAAATACGACTCCCTATTTTTTAGAATCCTCAAATGTAGAATCTACTAGCCCTGGGGATTCAATTACCTTTCGAGGCCTAGCTGTCGGTAGCATCACCAAGGTGAGTTTAAATAAAACATCGCAAAAAGTACTAATTCAAATAAATATTCAAAACAAATTTGTAAAGCTCATTAGAATAAATTCGTCTTTTTGGCTAAAAGTTGGAATTCAAGCGGAACTTGGATTATTTGGATCAAAGGTGAAAATAAACTCGCTAGATTCCATCATGCGAGGAGGACTGGAACTTTCCACGGCCGAACCCCCGGGAAAAAAGGCAAATGCTGGCTTTCAATTTAACCTCCTGGCCTCGGCGCCAAAAGGAAATGAAAAATGGAATCCAAATTTAGAATAAAATCAAATCGCCTGGGCTAAAGCATTGAATCTACAATTGTCGGTGTCCTTTCAAACTGAGAGGTGACAGTTTAATTGACCTGGCTTAGGCTAAAAATACTATGACCATTCAAGGAATCTCGGTTGTAATTCCAGCCTACAATGAGGAATTATTTCTACCGGCCACATTATTAGCCGTTAAAAAAGCGGCAAATCATTTTTTTTCCAGCCACAAGCTTCCTACTGAAGTTATAGTTGTGAATAATCTTTCAACCGATAAAACCGAGATCGTCGCACAAAATCTTGGCGCAACGGTTATCACCCACCCTGTTCGAAATATTTCGGCTGTTAGAAATGCCGGCATTTTCAGTGCTACTTATGATTTAATTGTTACGATTGACGCTGATAGTTTTTTACCTGAAACCGGTCTCAGTCAAATTTGGAAAGTGATGGAAACAAAAAAGCATATTGGCGGGGCCTTGGGCGTAAAGGTAATTTCGGATAAATTGACTGTAAAATTAGGAGCCTGGATTATTCAAAAGCTAGTCGTGATGATATCGGGAATCTACGGAGCGATGTTTTTCTTTTCAAAAGAAGCAGCAATCGCTATAGGAGGATTTCCAGAAAATCGTCTCGTTGCAGAGGATACTGCGTTTGCAATAAATATGCGTACGTACGCCAAAAAGAAAAACTTGAACTTTATCCGTTTAAAGTCCGTTCAAGTCGGGACTCTTTATAGAAAATCTGCGGACTTTAAAATAGTTGGCCCAATGATTTTTCAAGTAATCAAAGCTGCCTTGGGATTTAAACAGTCAACTAGCGACTTAAAATATTGGTACGAACCTGATAGGTAAAAAATGATATCGCTTCGAAAAGCAAAAGCCACCGATGCCCTTGTCCTAGCTACGTTTTGCGATAAAACGTTTAGAGACACATTTTCAAAATACAATTCAACCGCAAATATGGATACGTATATTTCTAAAGCGTTTAACATACCGGTAATTTTGAATGAAATTGAAGATTCAAATCGAATCACTATGCTTGCTTTTGATAATACGGCACTGGCAGGATTTTACCAGTTGAATCTTGGAAATTCAGAGCCAGATATTATGGGGCCAAAACCAATCGAACTTGTCCGTCTATATGTAGATTCTAAGTGGCACGGACAAGGTGTCGCGGCCACATTGATGAAACATGGAATAGAAAAATCTATCGAGCTTGGATTTAAAACTCTGTGGCTTGGAGTTTGGGAAAATAATTGGCGCGCTCAAGTCTTTTACAAAAAATGGGGTTTTGCACAAGTGGGAAGCCATATTTTTAATTTAGGAAGCGATCCACAATGTGATTTGCTGCTTTCAAGGTCGCTTTGAAAGAAGACAAATGAATACCTTAATGATATTGTATTTCTTTTTTCCAAATTGGATTCATGCAAAATCGCTTATCCAGTTAAAACTGGGAATGGTCCTTGAACCAACAAGTTTGAATCCAGCTTATCGGGGATCTACCGAAGAAGGACTTGTGAATGCATTGACAATTCGAAGTCTGGCTCACTATGATTCTGAATCAAAACTAGTTCCCCATTTGGCTAATCGGGCGCCAGTATTCGTAAAAAATAATTTGCTATTTGAAATACGAGAGGACGCCAAGTGGGATGACGGCGCTTCAGTTACTTGCGAGGATTTTCAAACTGGGATGCTAGCAGTAAGTAAGTTTCGACCTTCTAAATCGCCTAAAATAGAAAAAATTGAATGGGATGCTTTGAATCCCAAAAAATGTAAAATTAAATTTAATATAAAAAAGCAGATATACACACTTTTTATGGCGCCGCCTTTACCGACCCATATCGAAAAACCAATTATTGAATCGAGTCAGAATGAAATCGACTATTTGAAAAATACTGTCTATGCCACCAAGCCGACAACGCCAGGTCTTGCCAACGGCCCCTATAAACTAAGTGTGTATAAAGCTGGGTATTACTATGAATTTGTGCGAAATCCCTTATTTTATGGACACGTCGGACCTTATGAAAAATTGCAATTTCGATTTTTCAAAGACATGCAAAGCATGATAAATGCCTATCGGACGGGTGAAATCGACATGATTATCAATGGATTTTCAGCATCACGCATAGAGGAAGTACAAAAAATAATTACCGATGAAAAACGAAATAGTGTCGTTCAGACCAATCCAACGACCAAGCTTACTCACTTAGAGTTCAATCTAGCACGACCTGCGGTCAGCGATACTCGAGTCCGTCGCGCCCTCACTTTATTGATTGATCCAAAAGAGCTAGCTGTTATTGTTGGAAAGGACGGTCAACTGACCGGAAGCCTTTCCTTTTACAATGATCCACTATTTTTAAAAGAATATGAGGCACCGACCTATTCAATGAATCGGAAAAAAGCAATGGCATTTTTGAAACAAGCTGGATACCAATTAAATTCCAAAAATATACTGGTCGATAGTAAAAAAAAACCTTTAGAGATAAATCTTGTATACAATTCCGAATCCCTGGACAGAGAACGAGTTGCCGTTTACTTAGAAAATAAGTGGGGTTCGATAGGGATAACTGTTCATCTAATAAAATATTTGAAACGGGTATTATTTGGTGAAATTTTGAAAAAGGGGACATTTGATGTTGTTGTGTTTGGCTGGTCTCAACCCAAACTTCAAATCAATGTGTCTTTTTTTCACAGCGAGTCTATTCCAAATGAAGGCAATAGTTGGATAGGTTCAAATTTTTCAAGATGGCAGAATCCCAAAGCGGGAAAGGCTCTCAAACAGGCGGATAGTGAATACGAAGTGGCCAAAATTAAGGCGCAACTTCTAATTTTTCAAAAAGAGTTTCGACAGGATCTTCCCTGGTTGCCCCTTTATTTTGAAACTAGATCGGTTCTAGTTCCCAGTGAGCTAAAAAAATTTCGAATATTCCCAGATTGGGAGCCCGAAGTGTACGAAATTGAACGCTGGCTGGAATAACCTTGAATTCTAGGAACTAGACTCCCCTATTTGATGTTTTATGACGATGATTAACTATGTCGTCAGCCTTACCAGTATTGGATTTCACGGTTTTAGAGAAGTTATCTCGGTTCAACTCGGGGGGCACGTCACTTGATGTAGCTTTAGTGAAACTTTTTTTGGATTCGTCTGTCCTTGAGTTTGATTCACTGACTTCAACTGCTACTTTGAAACTCACCGAAATATCCGATCGAGCCCATGCTTTAAAATCAAGTAGTGCTTCGATTGGACTCATATATCTGAGCAGTCTTTGCGAGCACCTAGAATCGGAAGCAGAAAATAACCATGATGTTAGACCAGTCTTGCTGAATATAAAATTGGCTGTTCAGGAGTCAAAAGAAGCTCTCAAAAAATATACTCAACTAAAGTCAACTAAAGCCGGTTAATAAAAATACCAAACTCTATACTATGTCACGTATTCTAGTTGTCGATGACCAAATCAGCATTCAAAAACTAATAGAAGGAATTCTACACTCAAGAAGTCACAAGGTAACGTGTGTAGGTCATGCCATAGATGCCTTGGACAAACTTGAAAATTATCCGTTTGATTTAGTCATTACCGACATCATGATGCCAAACGGAGTGACTGGTTTTGAACTGACACGAAATATTAGAAAAAGTGTGAAATATGGTTCCATTCCAGTTATTATGATTACTGGACGCCGCGAGGCCAAAGATATCGAAAAAGGAATCGAAGCCGGCACGGACGACTATGTAATCAAACCCGTGGATCCTGATATTCTTCTATCAAAAACTGATTCGCTCATTTTAAAAACCAGCAATCCAAAAAATTCAGAGCGCCCTTTTTTGATGAAATTGGAATTCCGACACCGAATTTGCGAATAATTGGCTGTAAGGCAAATTCGAATGATCCCAACACAATGTTTACAATTGAATTGCACTATATAGGTGCAAGTGAAAAATTCTTGCAACCACTTCGTCTATGGATTCGAAATAGAATGTTCAAAAAAACATCATAGGTAGAATCGAATTAAAATTTTAAATTGAAATCTATTTTAGTGGAATAGTCGGTCCCAGTTTTTTAATATCGCTATTTGCGGAATCGGCCATAACCGTTCGAGTGCAAGCACTCGTATAAACTGGTCCCTTGATTGACGAAAAGACTAAATATTTTTTACCCATTTCAAACTGGAAACTAAACATCGACAATCCCATTTTTATCCTTCACTTGGCTACCAAATGCCATTACTGTGCCTACAAAAATTGAATCTGCCGATTTTTTAGCAAACTTCAATTCCTGAATTGGGCAATCGCAGGCGTTCAAGACTGAGTTATAGAAAAATATAAAAGCAAAAAATAAAATTTTCAAAGCCCCACCCCTATTTAACATTTTGATAGTGAATAACTATTTTGCTTGCCGCGAGCTTTGCTTTTTTGCGTGCTTCGTCAGTGGTTTTTCCCCGCGCTAGTGCTACCCCCATTCGGCGGTGTTTGCGAGTCGTGGGTTTTCCAAAAAGTCGGATTTCCGAACTTTTTACCTGAAGCGCTTTCTCTAAACCAGTGAATACAAAATCTTTAGATTCCTGATCGGCCAATATGACAGCCGATGCGGTTGCACCAAGGTACGTAATTTCCGGAATTGGCAGGCCAAGAATACTTCTTAAATGAAGATCAAATTCTGACAGAGTTTGCGAGGCCATCGTCACCATGCCCGTATCATGCGGCCGCGGTGAAAGCTCGGAAAAATATACATCTTTTTTAGTCAGAAAAAACTCGACTCCAAATAGTCCCGAACCTCCCAGATAGTTGGTAACTTTTTTTGCCATATTTTGGGCTTTCTTTAATTGCACCGCTGTCATTCGAGCGGGCATCCAGGACTCTTGATAATCGCCTCGCTCCTGGCGGTGGCCAATTGGATTTACAAAAAGGGTAGGACCCATTTTTTGTTTAATAGTCAGAAGGGTAATTTCAGATTCAAAGAAAATGAACTCTTCTACTATCACTTTCTTTTTATCGCCGCGCATTCCAGAAACCGCATAGTCCCACGCCGCCATTACGTCTTTTTCAGCTTTTACTATCGATTGCCCTTTGCCGGACGATGACATGACTGGCTTTACTACATTGGGAAATCCAATTTTTCGGCTAGCTGAAAGTAGCTGTTCAAAAGATTCAGCATATAAAAAATTTGCAGTTTTTAGTTTCAATTCCCGAAAGGCCACGTCTCTTATTGCATCGCGATTCATCGTTAAATGCGTCGCTTTTGCAGAGGGCACGACTTGAATTCCACGATCTTCAAATTCTTTTAGCTTTTCAGTTCTTATGGCCTCAATTTCAGGAACAATGATTTGTGGTCTATATTTATTTACGACCTTTTCCAATTCTACTGGATTCAACATGTCAATAACCTCAAAATGATCCGCAACTTGCATTGCTGGAGCTGATTCATAGTTATCCACGGCCACTGTTATCAATCCCAAGCGTTGAGCTGATATTACAAATTCTTTTCCTAATTCGCCAGATCCCAAAAGCATTATTTTCACTGTGGATTTTTTCATTTTTTGATTCTGTTCTTGTTAGAATCGGTATTCAAGTCTAAAATCAGATTGATACGGGAAGGTTTCACAAAATTTATGACGTCCAAGAATGAAATCCGATTTTACGACAAAACGACACTTTTTATAATATTTTGCGTGGTTCTTATTTACGCTATAATGAGCCGTATTGGTCCACCACCGACGTTGGATGGGCAATTATTTTACACGGGTGAAGACGCTCGACTTTTATTATCGACCTTCACTGAATTGGAAAACGCTTCCTATTTTAAAAATGAAATTGTCGATTTGTTTCTAATACTAGCTTATTCGAGTCTCTTTTGCTTCAGTTTACTTAAAAAATTTCCGCAGAAAAAATGGGTACTATTTTTTGGTCTAGTGCCAGGATTATTGGATCTGGTTGAAACTAGCTTAATATTGTACGCACTTAAATTTGGCGAATCGTTCGATTTTTTCAATTGGCTTGGGATTGTCACTTTTTTTAAATGGTGCAGCGGTTTAATCGTTTTTTTCGCAATTATATTTCTTTACCGAAATCGTAGCTCAAGCACCTAAGCTCCACGAATTTTTAGTTTTAGGCCTTTTAAAAAATAGCGCATAACCTGATCGCCACAGTCCCGATAATTAGGATGATCACGCTTACGCATAAAAGCACTCAATTCAGACCGACCCAACTTGCAACTCGTGGATTCCAAAATCGCATGGATATCGTCCTCTTTAAGTTCAAAAGCCACTCGAAGCTTTTTCAAAACTACATTGTTGGTTATTGGTATTTCAAAGGGCAACGGAGGCTTAGATTCGTCTTTGCCACGTTTGAAATATATTAATCCATCTAAAAACCAAGCCATTACTTTGTCATCACAGGCTACGAAACCAGGATCGTCTTCATTTTTCAAAATAGACCGGATATTGGTCAAGGTCACAGTTCCCCCAGATAGACCAACGATGTCGGCGAGGGTTTTATCTTCGACATCTAAAATATAGCGCAAACTTCGAATAATATCATTATTTAACATGGGTCCAACCTAACAGAGAAAAAGGATGAGGGATAGAAATCGTTTGGCACAAGTCTCAATTTGAGACCCTTCACTATTTTAAGGAAAATGCCGAGTAATCGGCGATGAAATTTTTAAAAAATATTCACTATCAGCTCAAGAAACGACCTGATACTGAACACCAACAGGCCATTCTTCGATTACTGATTATTACGACGGCCCTGATTACTATATCTTATCGCTATGGTGATCCAGAATTAACTTTGAATACAGTGCCTGGCAAAGCTTGGCTTTTGGTTTTGTGGTCTATTATTTTTTCAATTCTTTCGTTTGCACACATCATTTACGATTCGAATTCCAATACTGTACGTCGCATTTTAGGGATCGTTCACGATACCTCGGCGGCGACTCTTTTTTTATATTTAAATGGTGAATTTGCCTCTCTCTATTTATTTGCTTTTTCATTTATTACTATTGGAAACGGCTTTAGGTTTGGAATAAAGTATTTAATCTTTGCCGCCCTGTTGTCAGCAGCGGGCTTAGCATTTGTTTTTTCTTTTAACGACTACTGGCTACAGCACTCTTACATCACTTGGTCTATGGCTCTGAATTTTTTTGTAGTTACGCTATATACTGGTTATTTGTTAAATCAGTTACAAAATGCAACTGATGAACTTAAGAAAATGGCGACCCACGACCAATTGACTGGTCTCTCAAATAGGCAAGTATTCCAAGAATTTTTAGACCACGCTATATTGATGAATGCACGCCTCGACAGAACGTTTGCCTGTCTTTATTTTGATTTAGATGGCTTCAAAAAAGTAAATGACGAGTTAGGACATCACTATGGCGATCTCCTGCTTAAAGCTGTAGTCGAAAAAGTTAAAACCTGCATTCGTGCGTCCGATTTATTTGCTCGACTTGGCGGTGATGAATTTAGTATAATTTTAGATCCTTTACATTCACGATCGGATTCTGAAATCGTCGCCCAAAGAATTATCAATGGCGTCGAAAGCATTCAAGAAATTCAGGGTAAAAAACTGAATGTCTCAGTCAGTATTGGTTGCGTGGTCATTTCACCCTTGCCTCAAAATGAAATTGTTTCTCATCCCGACGTTGTTACTCAGGCCGACGAAAATATGTATAAATCTAAAAGAGCTGGCAAAGGCACATACACAATCACAGATTTTAAACGCTCTGCCTAGCTAGCTTCTGCATTTCTTCCCAGTGATAAACATTGATTTTTTCAGAAGTTTTCGATCCTGCTACGATCATAGCTTTTGCGACATCCCGCCCATCGATTCCCTTATAGATATTCAATTTGTAAAACAAAAGGGGATTGATCGCTGAAAATATCTTTATATAAATTTGCTCCATGCTACGCTCTTCGGTTCGGTTTCCCATTAGCATTGACGGTCGAAAAATATGTGTAGACTTGAAATTAAGCGCCAAAATATCGCGCTCCAATTCACCTTTAGTACGAATATAAAATATTTCAGATGCTGAATTAGCGCCGACTGCAGTGACTAAAAAAACTGACTGGGCACCGCATTCTTTAGCAAGAGATGCCGCCAGGACTGGATAATCATGATCTATTTTATAATAATCGTTTTGATGAGGGACTTTCTTTTTAGTTGTACCAACGGAAATAAACACATCATCAGCAATCAACTGGTCTTTTAAACTTGGTAAAGAACTAAAGTCGCCAATTACAATTTTTAATTTGGGGTGTGTTTTTACAGACCCTTTACGAACAACAACAACTACGTTTTCGTATTCCGGGCTAGAGAGCAGTAACTCAAGAAGAAAAGATCCAATGAAACCAGTGGCTCCAAATAAAACTGCTTTCTTCATATTAATCCTCGTAAGGCATTTTATCGGAACAACCATACTTGTTAGATTTTAACCAGTCTCTAACTGTCGTGGCCTTTGGCGCGCCTTCTAAATCTGACCAAAGCAAGTTTTGAGGCATATAACCTCCAGCAATATAAACTTTCGACAAATCTTTTTTTAGAATCAAGGGCCCACCGGGACGTGGCAAGGGTGACAATGCAACGCTTTCACAGATTCCTTTTGAATCGCAAAAATTAACCGTGATAACGCAAGTATCACCTTCACATTTGTTAGATGAATTTTTTAAATTTTGATCAGGATGATTCTCCATGTAGGAGCTCAAATCGTTCAATGCTTTTGTAAAATTAGTATCACCCGTGTTTGAAATACTAAATATCAAAGTTTGAATTAAAGTACGACGGTCACGATAGTGCGACGATTTACTATTATAGTAATGAACGAGTCCCGGCTTCATCCATTTTGATTCTGTAACCACAAACGCTTTACCAGACATGAATCCACCGTTGGACGAACCCTTACAGTCTTTAAAGGCTGTTTCTCCATAGAAATAAGCAAACCCGTCAATTTGGAGTTCGTTTTGAAAGATTTTTTTCACTAAGCTCTGACACTTAGTTTTGATTTCAAAGCCCCCTGCTGAAAATAGTCGTTCAACCGAGCCCTCTAACGGACAGTTGAAACTAGTCATTATTTCCTGTACCTCAGCTGGGGCCTGAGGAAACATCATCATAGAGCGTCCCAAATCAAGCAAACGGAATCCAGTAGGAAATTCCATTTCTAATAGTAACCAGTCTTCACCGAATCCGCCGTAGCTCATTGTATAGATTGGGTCAGCTGCACCATACAATCCGTAGCCATACGAGTTTGAATTTCCAGTTGGGTCACCGTAACGGCTCCAAAATGTTTTACTTCCGTTTTCTGCTATACCCAAATTATCGGAATCGCCTGCAGCCCCGGCTCGGGACCAATTGTAGACAGTGAACGAACGCTTTAAAGGCGTCACTTGCTTTGCAAAATAGTTTATAGCTGGACCAATATCTACGCCTTGAAATTCGACTGACTTCGCTTGAGAAATCGCCGAAATGCCAAGAACCAGAATTCCGAAAACCCTAATAATAATGCTATTCATAAAAACTCCATAAAATCCTAAAACCGGTATTCACTAATTCTGAATTTTGAATCCAAAGTCACCGACGGTACTGATTTCAATTTTCGATTGTCACATAAAACAAATTTAGCCAAAAAATCATATCTGTAAGAATCACAATGAAATACTTTAGGCTTAGCTTTTAAATCAGAAAATACTTCCAAAGTAACAGCTTGGGACGATATGATATCGCCAAGCAAAGACAAATGACCCTTTTGCCCTTTGCTTTTAATGCACCCAAAGGAATTACACTCTTGCAACTCGAATTTTTCGATGTGATTGGAACTAGCTGAGACCGCCCAGGCGGGGTAAAGGCGACCAAAAAATCCAAATAGAAAAACTAGTATCACTGCTATTTTGAACACACTGGATTCCTGAGTGGAATTACAATATTTGCATCCCCATTTGGATAGGTTCCATTTATCTTGGGGTCTGCCACGCCCTCAATAGCCCCGCATGTATCAAATTTTACAGGCAGCAGCGATCTTAAATCAATATAAGGATTGTCCAATACTGCCAAATGTACAATTTTTGTTGTATGTGTTTTGCCTTGTTTGGACGAGACAAAATCAAGCGGCTGACCTAAAAATGATTTTTCATATTCAGCTAAAAAAGGTTCAAACATTGGTACAATACAAACTCCATAGTTAATCAACATTCCAAAACGATTTTTAGGATCTCCCGCGCCACTGGGGCAGAGCGTACTTTGTCTAGCCATTGCCCATCTCATACTTGTGATCAATTCAAGGCCCAGTTCTTTGACTTTGCCAAAATGCTGGGTAGCACGTAATTTGCCAAATCTAGTGTCTTTCAACAAATCTTTCAAAATATCTGCAGCCAGTGGATTCCCTTTTTTCCTATAAGATCCTTTTATTGCAACCGAACTAGACAGGTCATAACCATTTAACAATGCAAAATAAACCTGGTAACAAGCTGACATCATTTCAATCGTTTCAAAATCGGCCCTATTTAAACTAACGTCATATCTTTTTTCGGACGGTGGGCATTTTAATTCATATTCAAATTTCGCAGTGGTCACAATTTCACAGGCCTGAGCGTATCTTTGAATCAGGTTAGGAGTTAGATCTAAATTAGACTTAATAGTTAATTCGTTGTCTTTAATTTTATTAGTAAAAATTCGAAGCCTATCAAACGCTTCATAGATTAAATCGATGTGTTTTTGAACCTGTTCTTCATTTGAAAATGTCGGAACGCCGTCGGTCAAAAAATTTTTCAACGCCGATTCTGGCAACTGCAATCGACCTTTGATTACCTCTAAATATTCATTTAATAGTAACGGGTCTCTTTTAGCCACGGGCATATAACGAGTAAAAAAACCTTGCTGCAACATCAACGGACCAAGCAACCCATTTATAAACTGAGCTCTTAAATTAGTCGAATCCTGTTTTAAAGAAAGCTCGACGACCTCTTTTGCTTCAAGAAATCCCTGCGCTGTTAACAGCGTTTCTGCTTGCTTTGCTAATCCTTCCGATTTTTCTGCAGGGCTAAGCTGACTGTCAGCCAGTAAACTTGCTGAAGAAATACTAATTCTATCGTAGTTATCGTCCTTTTTCTTATCACAGGAAACGATAACCAGCACTATTGCAAAAATAACTAAAATATTTTTTGATTTCATAATCACCAATTCCTATTGAGCCAAAGTTGCAGACTGAGTTACAATGTTGCAGCCTTTTTCGACACCAGTACCGGCGGCACAATACTCTGCATATTTAACCGCGTACTCGATACCGCGGCCAACCTGCCGAGCCCAATCTTGGGTTGAGCTGTAGACATCGCCATCCATATCTTTTAAAATAGCGGCCGGTAGGCCGAGGCTTTTAGTAAAGTAATCCATTACAAAGCGACTCACTCGACCGTTTCCCCCAACAAAAGGATGAATCACAATAAACCATTGCTGTGACTTAGCGGCTAATAATATGGGATCTGTGTTTGCACTCAAGTTATTTATCGAGGCTATCGAACTATCCAAAAACTCAAACCAAGCTTTTATCTGCGGGGCTACGTCGCTAGAACTAGAATACAATAAATAGCCACACTGTCGTTGTTTGCCATCATCGCCAGTAAAATATTTAGGCTCTTTCAATTCTGGCCATTTACCAAGATTGACACTGCGTGGATTCAGCCGATACTCCGCAGCCTCTTCCGGAGATTTATCTTCCAAACACAGCGTCGGGTGCCAGCTTACAAGTCGCTCGCTTGTGTTTAGGGTACTTCTATAGGTTAAACTATTTAGACCAGAAATCTGTTCTTGCGTCAGGCTAGTAGACTTTTCAAACGCTTTACCAAGTTCAGTTCCTGTTCTAAAAACCCCCGCTGTTTCTAGCAAGCCGGTTAAAGCAGCGCCATGAAGTTTCAACAGCCAATTCATATCAATCGTTTCCATTCTTGAATTGGAATGATTTTGTGCTGCCAAACTATCTACTACCTTAGCGCCAACTTCCCATTTTTCCCAAGTCAACGGGGCCGGCTGGTAGACGTACCAAGGATCATACTTGTTTTTTTCCGCCAGTTTAGTCCAATCCGGAAAATTGATAAATCGTGGACCATAGATGGTTGAAATACGTTCAGGGTTAGTAATTCCCTTGGACTCAAGTTTACCAAGGGCCGCATGGTATCGGTCATAGGCTTGGCACAAATCCATGGATCCTAAATAGTCAGTCTTAAGAGTCTGAAGCGTCAACGGACAAGCAAACACATTGAAACTCAAAACAAGAACGTACAGCAGAGTTTTCATATATACCTCAACGAGTGAGCCTGACCAGGTTACAACAAATATGCCAATACATTTCCGGGGCAGTCCCAGAGTACTTTCGATTTAAAAAAATGAATCTGTTTTAGTATTTTACACAATCCAAAATTTGTTACGCTCATTAGTGGCACTTATTTTTACGGCCTTAAGATTGCTTCATTTGCCCAGTTGCCAATATAAACTGAAAAATGCTCTTTCAGATTAGGCACATACTGGATCAAAACGTTTCTGGAAAAAATATGGTCACATTGTCAAATAGAACTACAAGTTTCAGTTTTACCGTTCCGAAGAGTTGCACTTTCCTATTTCTATTTATGATTTTTTCTATAAATACAATGGCAAATGAAAACGAACAAAATTCGTCCTCTCCAAAAAGTGTACAGGTAAATTTTACAGACGCCAATACTGCCCAGGACGTGCTTGCTGAAATTGAAAAAGTCGAACGAATGGCCCCCGGCACAACAATTTTAGTTTCTAGCGATAGTGCTGACGTGATTAAAAATATTCCAGCAATTGATCATGACAAAATTGTCCTAATGCCCTACGCAGACGTGGCTCAGCCCCAAACCCAAAATCGTTTTGTCAGCCTTTTCAAATCAATTAAGGATCAAACAATTCAATCAGTAAAAAGCGACAAAATCGGCTGTGTCGTGGTTACTTTTAATTTAATTGCTGAATCCGTAATTTGGATTCACTCAGGAAATTTAACTACATTTCAAAAGTCTGCCAATATTACGTTCACTCTTCTAACTGCGCTATTTTTTGGATTGAACAAAGACCGATGGGCTAAAACCACGGCACCGATCCAAAATTTTATCAAACGAATCGCGAAAATTAAGCAAAATGATCTTCAAAGACACGATCCTAGAAACCTTGCTTTGAGATTTTTTTCTAGCTTTGCCTTGGCAAGTGCGATTTCGGCGGCTCGGATTCCATTTTTACCGATGGATAGTCTCATCGATTTCAGTTTGAATGTAAATTCCTGGACGCTGCCTTTTCTAATCAGTTTTGTTTCAACAATTGCGTCTTTTGGGTGGTCCGAGCACATTGTTCTGATTGACGAAAAAAAACAACCAATCTCAAAATTTCTTTTTCGAAGATTGAATGAAATAAAATCCATAGCACTTGGCACCTTTGCAGGTACTGCCATGCTTTTTAATCCTCTAGACTATGGGATGAGCCCGTGGATTGTACTGGGCGCTACCGGGGCTTTGGGGCTTACTTTTTACCTCAATGCCGACCAACTTAGCCGAGTGGAAAACAATCCGGTCTTAAAACGCGTGTTAGTGCGAGCAAATAAATTTTCAATTAATTCTCAATGTTTAAACTACTATGGCGCCGAAGAACATTAAAATACTTTTATTTTGCCAATGCTTCATTTAATTTAGCTTCAAACTCTTTTGCTTGCTGCTGTTTTTGCCACATAGATGCATACTCACCGGCCTTAGCTAGCAATTCTGTATGCCGACCGCGTTCGGTGATTTCGCCATTTTTCAATACAATAATTTCGTTCGCATCGACGATCGTAGACAAACGATGTGCTATTACCAAGGTAGTTCGATTTTTTGAAACTTCACGAAGTGACGCCTGAATTTCCTTTTCCGTATGAGAATCAAGTGCTGACGTGGCTTCATCAAAAATCAAAATGGCCGGACGTTTAAGAACAGTTCGAGCAATGGCTACCCGCTGCTTTTCACCGCCCGATAATTTAAGTCCCCGTTCGCCAACTGGTGTTTTGTATTTCTTTGGCAAGCTTTCCACAAAATCATGAATCTGTGAAATTTGCGCTGCTTCAACAACATCATTTTCACTAGCATCAGGCCGCCCATAGTGAATATTATAACCAATGCTATCATTAAATAAAACAGTGTCTTGCGGCACTATTCCGATGGCACTGCGAAGTGATTTTTGTGTTACGTCACGCACATCGTTCTGACCTATTTTAATTGATCCACTTTTCACATCATAGAATCTAAATAACAATCGAGCTATTGTTGATTTTCCGGAACCGCTAGGGCCAACGATTGCCACCGTATGACCAGGAGGAATTTTAAAACTTACATCTTTTAAAATTGATCGATCCACATTGTAGGAAAAACTAACATGGTCAAATTCCACTTCCGCTTGATTCACTTGCAATGTTTTGGCGTTTGGACCATCCGGTACGTCAGCATTGAGAACCAATAATTCAAACATTTTTTCCATATCGACTAAGCCCTGAGTCACCTCTCGATATACAAACCCCAAAAATCCAAGCGGAATAAAAAGCTGAATCAAAAGTGTATTTACTAAAACAAAATCGCCCACAGTCATTGTACCGTTGCTCACACCTTGAGAGGCCAGCCACATAACGCCAATCAATCCCATTCCAACGATCATTCCCTGCCCAACGTTTAAAAGAGATAACGAACTCTGGGCTTTTACTGCTTCGTTTTGATATTGCTCTAAAGACTGATCATACCGTTTGTATTCATGTTCTTCATTTACAAAATATTTTACTGTTTCGTAATTCAACAACGAATCGATTGCTTTGGTATTAGCCTCGGTGTCTCGATCATTCATCGATCGACGAAATTTAGTGCGCCAATTGGTAATTACAAAAGTGAAAAAAACATATAAACCAACTGCTGAAAATGTCACGGCAGCGAAGGCCCAGCCGAATTTTTTATAAAGAATGCAGGTAACAAGTACAATTTCCAAAAGAGTCGGAATAATATTGAATAGCATAAAGCTTAAAACAGTTTGAATGGCTCGTGTTCCGCGTTCAATCACGCGGGAAAGTCCACCAGTCTGTCGATCTAGGTGAAACGCTAATGATAGATTGTGTAAATGCTTAAAGGTTTCAAGCGCCACTGTCCTTTGTGCATGCTGCGAAACGCGAACAAAAATAAAATCCCGCAATTCACCAAACGTTTGTTGTAATATACGAGCCAATCCATATCCCAAAATAATTCCAATAGGAATTGCGGTAACTGGTGTAATAGATAAGGCGTCAACCGCATCTTTATAAAGAAATGGAACGTAAACATTCACTATTTTTGCCAGAGCCAAACAGCCTATCGCCAGAACGACGCGCACTTTAAGGCCAAAGAAACCAGTTGGCCAAAGATGACTGGTTAGACTTTTTGCGGTATCCCATTGAGTTCGATTTTTTATCATAGTTCACGATCATGCCAGGATAGCATACGCTTTTCAAGCCTACTTAGTGATGAGAATGTTGCCAGTTGATTCTAGTTCTAGTAATTGAGCCTTTATTTTTAAACCACCCGCAAATCCCGTGAGTTTACCAGAAGCTCCGATAACTCTATGGCAAGCAGCAACAATTGAAATTGGATTTCTTCCATTGGCGGCCCCTACTGCGCGATACGCTTTGGGTCGCTTAATATTTAGCGCGATTTGACCGTAACTGCACGTTTTGCCATAGGGAATTTTCAGCAATTCGTTCCAGACACTTTTTTGAAAATCGGTCCCTATAAAATCTAGTTTGAGATCAAATTTTGATCTTTTGCCATTAAAATATTCTAATAGTTGAATTTTCGTTTCACAAAGGTAGGTGTTTTTCTCATTTAAAACCATATTACTGATTCCGACCCGTTTTGGAGCGTCATTTTCCCATAAAATAGCTACTAGGCCTTTCGAGCTTGCGACCATTGTCAATTTTCCAACCGGGGTAGTTACTATTTTGTATTCATAACAATTGGTCATGCTTTGAAAACTAGCCCACTTAACTTTTCCTAGCAACTTAAAATCAATTTGAAAACTGTCTTCAATCGAATCTTTACTTTTTTATCGCTGGAGGCGCCATGATGTTGGTCGGCGACGCAATCCCTGATGGGTTTAAACGATTTTTTCTATAGTTTTTCTTCACAAACGATTTCTTTGAGTTCGATACTCGCTGAATCAAAATAAAATTGCCTTTTATAGTGCCTTTTTTATTAGCGAGAGTTTCATTTTTTTTCTTTTTTCTTTTCACTTTGAATCCGGATCCATTAACAATTTTACTGCTGAGATCTTTTGGTATCAAATTTAGATTTCTATAAACCCAGAGGCCCTCAAAGCCCTCGCGTAACCAATAAATGGATTTGATGGTACTTTTGGGCAAGTGATCCGCCAGTATGAGCGGACTCCAATCATATTCATTATCTCCAATTAATATTACTTTCTTTTTGCCAACTGATTTTACAATTTGTTCAAAGTCGATCTTCGAAACATCTACGGCTTTTCTGGTATTTAAATCAGAATAGTCGGTCTCCTGATCTAGAACAATTGGCGAATGCCAGGCACTGTTGAGGCCAACACTGAACGAATAGGCTCCGGATCGAGTATCGATCAAAATGGCGTCTTTCATAGTTGATTGAAAATTAGAAATCGCCAAAGCAGTTACATTGTAATAGCTCGTTGGTGTCATGCTTTGTCGATTCACTAACGACAAATATCCGTCTTTTAGTATTGCAATATTTTTAATTGCCGATTTTGTAAAAAAAGGAATCCAATTAAATGGGACTTTCGAACCACCCCGAGAACTTATTAAAACAGCTGTAGAATCTGCAGGTAATTTTGGCATTTTATCTTTGTTATTTTCGTAAATGCTTTCAATATAGCTTGGAACTAATAGACTCAAAGCCCTCAATTGTGGGACATTTTTAATCTGCGTCGCTTTTGCTATAGGGGAATTGGTTGCCCTGCTCAATCTCAAATCTACTAGAGTGACATTTTCCTTAAATTCCGGAAGGGCTAAATCCTGAGCTACGATAATTTTGACTCCTGGATAATAACTGTAATCACCTATGGGGGACCGGGGCTTTGCGCTTTCTATTTTTTCCAACTGAAATAGATATAGGGGCTCATTTAGTTTACCTCCTATTTTTGCGAATTCTTGAATCGCAATCGTGGTATTTTCGTATCCCAACCCAGTAAGTTTGAACTCTGGAATTGAATCTAACTCTTTGATCGACAAAACCTTTTTAACAATTCGAGCTGACATATTAAAGTCGCCCCAATATTCGTAAGCAGAATCTGAACCGTAATCATAATTTACTATCCGATATTGTATATTCCCAAACGACGGCAGGCAGTGTGCATGAAACTCAGGAAGAAGAAAGTAATCTGGTTTCTTGGTAACTAAGTGCAAATAAATGCTCAACGGAAACAAATTGTTCTTTCGATCAGCATATTTACACAGTCCATAAAACGTTTTTGCGGATTTTGCAGCGGGAGTGTCCGAGCTGGAATTTGAAAAACCGGTGTTGAATGTTGACGTGGCTACTTGGTTTGGCTTTTCCACATTTGATACTGGCTGGTCAATTTCAATTTTTCCTACATTTTCCTTAATTGGTTTCACCACGACCTCAGTCCGGCGTCCTTTAAATATAAACGCAAGTGCCAGAATTAATATTCCAATCAGAATTAAATAAATTTTTCGCTTCATCCAGATTAAATATTAAGCTACATTTAATCGCATGAAATCCTTTTTTGTTTTTGCTGGACTATTAATATTTTGTCCCTTAATTCACTCAAGATCGAGTACTACTAAAGTAGCACTCACATGGTCCTACGAAAATTTTCCTAGTAAAATCAAGCTGTATAAGCTGAAACCCGATCAAGAGCACTATATTTCAAAAACAGCCGTGGCAGATTCGATTGGTGAAAGTCCAGTGACAGCCGAAATCCCCGGCCAGATCGAGGCAAAACTGAACGGGTCCACGGCATTCGCATTGGTCGTACAAAATGATACTGAAAAGGATATTTATTTTTATGCGGTACCACATGAAATGAACCCACACCATGCGTCAGCTGGACACTATTTTGAATGTCTCTGCGTCGGTCGGGTGTATCGCGTACCTGCGAAAAAAGTTTGGTACAGAATTGTGCGTATTAATTTGAATGAATCTTTCAAGCCACTAATCTCGTTTGAAATAAATCACAAAATTGTTGGTTTAGATAAAAATGAAGCCGAATCCAAATACAAAGATAAAATTTATGAATAGAGTCATCGGGCTTCTATTAATGTTTTACTCGCTTTCTGGTGCTTTAGCGGGCCCACTTGTTACTTACAAATTGAAATGGAGCTACGGCAAGCTTCCAATTGAAATAAAAACTGTTCGAGGTCCACTAACTGAACAAAATAGGATAGGCGAAAATGGTCGTTACAATTCGGAATTGAAATTACCCATTCTTCAAAGTCTTAAAAACGACAGCATTTCTTTGGGTGATAATGAAAAAGCAGTGCTTTATTTACTGGTAAAAAACACCGGCTCAAAGAAGCTTAGATTTTCTGTTGCGCCTCATTCTACAGAACCAGGGGCCTCGGCCCTCGGTTTCTATTTTAATTGCCTTTGTAACGGTCATATATATGAAGTAGGTCCAAATGAAGTCTGGTATCGGGTTATGGTTTTAAAAACTTCAAAACAAGGTAAAGATTCAATTGTTACGTTAGATCATGAAATTTTTGAAGTGACGCCTAATTCAAAGCGAAAGCCTCAATCCCACCTTCATCATAAGTCAGATACAGTCGATCATTTTTAATTACCGGGGAGCCAGTAAAATGGCCAGAAACCGGCCATTGATTTAACACTTTACCTTGATCAGAAATTAAACAGACTACTTGTTTTTTACAATAAAGCAAAATTGCTTCCTGTTTTAGAAATTGAACCACAATGGGGCTGCTAATTTGATTTTCAAGATCAAAATTATTTATCCATACGGTTTTGCCAGTACTTGCGTTAACGCCGATTCCTTGACCACTTTTATCTACGGCAAAAACAATTTTTCTGTTCTCTAAATATACAGGGCTCGATTGCGATTCTGCATTTAAAGTTGCTATCCACAAAACTTTGCTACTTTTTAAATCAAAGGAAGTTAGATCGCTTCCCCAACTTGTAGCATAGCCAATGCCCTGATTAACTAGAATGGTTGATTTAACTTCACCGCCCACATCAATTGACCAATTCTTGTGACCATCAACTAAATCAAAGGATTGAATTGTTGAATTATTAGCTCCCACAAGAACTGCCCCATTTTCCCTATCAATTGTTGGCGATGAGTGAGCTTGTTCACCCAACGGGGGGGTCTGCCAAATAATTTCACCGGTCCGACTATCTAGCAATGCCAAATACCCATTGGCAGGAATCGTTTCGACCGAAACCAAAATATTTCCCCCATACAAAAGAGGTGAAGCGCCCACTGTGTGCCCTAAAATTTTCGACCAGCGCAAACGTCCCGTATGTTTATCCAGTGAATAGAAAGTTCCTCGGTAACTTCCAAAATAGACAGAGTCCTCATCGACAGCAGCTGTGCTATGAATACCTTGAAACGCAGATCCGGCATAATATTTCCAAAGTAGTTTGCCGGTTAACGAAAACGAATAAAACCATGACGTATCAGATCCTACATAAAGTTGTTCATCATCAATTGCTGTTGATGCTTTTGAGGCATTATGAATTCCCACGTTGATTTCGGATGATTTCCAAATTGATTTTAAAGCAACCGGTTTTCGACTTAAAGTGTATCTTGCCTGCCGCCCAATGGATTTGCGATAAAAGTCTAAAGCTCCGGCGTCACCTTTTTGAATCGCGGAAAAATCAAAACTAACGGTATTCCAAATTGGTGATAGCTCTTTATTTGCTAATAAGGGTTCGGATGAAAATAGAACGGGATTGGACCTGAAAACGAGAATCAAAACAATCGCAGCGTATGAAAAAAAAAGAAGGTACATTTTATTTTTGCTCAACATGACCGAGTATACCAACCAATAAACGGTTTTTACATACGTTTTTAAAACTCATTTGTTCTGTTTTTTCAAGGCTGGACGCAAATCGAGTTTGATGATCGATATCTATATCTTCAAATGTGGGTAACAGAGCCTGGTCCTTGCATATCGCATCCACTCGGCGCACGACCAAAAGTGGGTCACACTGAATGCGAACACCGGCCTGGGAAAACTGCGGTTGGTATTCCACAATATAGTCTTTATGCTTTATAAAAAGCCTGGTTTCACAGACGGCCTTTGCATCCAGCATATTCAGTGACAAAATCCGTCCTCGGCCATTCAAACTGGAATATTTCTCAAAGATTAGCGGATACGCTTGGGCCATGCAAAAAACTACTACAACGGCCCATTGTGCCTTAGAAATATTTTTTATCGGTTCCATGGGCTCTGGAAAAAGAAAAAAAGCAGAAATGAGGCTTAACATGATCAGGGGATAAAAATACCCGACAATGTGCCAAGAAAAAAGATGAAAAATAACTATTTGAAAAAGCGCCCACTGTTTTAGGTATTTGTTAGGAGAAAGTAAAAACCACGACACTATCAACTCTAAGACAATTACATACGCACAAGCCCATTCCAGCCATTTTCCCGAAATCCAAGGCTGAGCCAGCATGGCAGCGCCAGAAAGCCAGTCCGAATTGAATTTAATTAGTCCCGCCGAAACATAAAAAAATACCAAAAATATTTTGATACTATTTTTTTTATGGGACGAAAAGAGAAACAGGAGACTAATTATTTGACTCATGTAGTGATAGTTACCCATCAATCGAAAGTCCGACACTTGAATCAAAAATTTAAAGCAAGTTAAAATTGCAAATAGTCCGAATGCAAATCGAATGTGTTTTTTAAAAAAAAAGAATACACACATTATAGAGAAAATTCCATAAAGGCCGATCAAAGGACTCCAGACTGACTTTAATATTTGTGATGTGAATTGGCAGTTTTCAAAAAAGGGCCAACAAACGGCTGGATCGGAAAGGGAGACTGAAAACCAAGAGTAGGCGGTTAAAAGATGGATCAAACCTAAGAATGCACCATAAATCTGAAGCGATTCTGAATTTTTAATTTCATCTTGTATAGTATTATAGATTTTTTTCACTAGTACTTTTGACAATTGTCAATTTCCACATTGATTAAAACGGCTTGCTCAAACAAAGACTTTGGCAATATACAGTCTTTAAACAAAGAGTCCGTTATATAGGCTCCATCGAAAGGCACTTCTCGAAAATCCCCACCAATAAATGAAGAGTGTGATATTTTTGCTCCTTTAAAATTAATTTTCTCAAAACTAAAATTAGATAGATGCACCTCAGAGAAAGTACTACCCCGCATATCAACATTTTTCCAGCGGCTGAAAGGAAGTCTAATGTCACGCAATCGAGCTTGCCTCATTTCCGCGTTTTTCATTGTAAACTTGTCGATTTTTATATGGTACCATTGACTTAGAACCAGGTCAGATTCGGAAAGATTTAGCTTAGTGAGACTTAAACCTTGTGTTAATTTATTCCTGCCTTGGTAGCAAGGCCCCAAATTGTAAGACGGTTTGCAATGAGTCGATTCTTTCTCTTTGGATTCAGCTATTGGAAGTAGAAAAAAATAAAACAGGGACGTAAACAAAAACGGCTTGAATTGTCGCTTTGTTAACAACCTCCCCCTCCGCCATCTCCGCACCCACCGTCTCTAGAGCCATCTCCGGCGCCTGGATAAATTACCCCTAGGCAAAGCGGATCAGTTGGGAATTTATCGCAGTAAGGAATCGGCCCCAACCCTGGTGGCGGTGCAACAACAATATTTTTGCAAATAGGATTCCCTGCCGCATCGATCGCTTGCATCACTTGGCCATCTAGACACGAGAGCCCATTGAGAGCATTTTGAAAATAGGGTTTGCAAGTTTTTGTTTTAGCCGCGCTATTGAATCCCACTACTAATTGCTTTGATCCATCTGCGGCCGGTGGGCAATCGCCAGCACCAGGTAGCGAACAACGTGGCGGAGTAGATGGTATATACACGCCACCGATGCTGGTGCAGCCTTGTTCATAGGTCCCAATTAAATGGTGTAGAGTCGTATTAAAGTTAAAATTTCGCATATCTAGCATATCATCAAAACCCGGCGCAACCGACAATACACCCTGAACCGCCAACTGAGGCGTCACACACGTTTCTGGAAAGGCGGGATCACAATAGCTTCGCCATCTTACTGAATATCGAAATGGGCAATTGTTTGAGGGGTAGGTCGTACAGGAAAGTAAATCCAATCCAAAACCGAAATTTGCGGTTGAATGCTGGGTTAAGTAATTGCCGCCCGTATCGACAACTGAAAAATTAACTAGCCCAGTCGAAGCCACTCCACAATTTTGTTGGGTTTTTAGACACGCAATATTTGGGACGGCAGCGTTCAAAGGATCATCCGCTATTTTCGCCAATGAATCAGAACTTCTAACCGCATCAATTATATTTTTTCTCATTTGAATAATACCAGCGACAGAAACAGATTTTCGATTGGCTTTTAAAAAAGCAACCCCAATAGCCGTCCCACCGGCCACTACAACACCCAAAATTCCAAGAGCTAAAATGGATTCTAACGTTCCAATTCCTGCGCTAGATTTAAATCGTTTTAATATCCCGAGCATACGACACTCCCATCAGGCATGTACCCTACAATGGCCGTCGTATTTGAACAACCCACTCCCACCTTGGAATCGTTAACACATTGTGGAGTCCCATCGGCCGCAAAACCCGCAAACCAAGCATGTGGACCGGCCAGCACCGTACAATCAAAATCGGCTGGAACTGTTCCAGGCGCTGCGCAAATATTCGTTTTAGCATCAAAAATTCCATTTAAAGACGAACAGTATTTTGCTAACGAACCATCTTGATTTCCACGAATAAAATTAAAAGTATACTGAGTAGACGTAACATTTATAGCAGATCCCAATATAGCACGCGACGGTTTAAATTGTATAGTGGCCTGAACATGAATTTTTGGACTAGGAGCTACGATCATCCCAGCAGGATATTGAGTTATTCCGCAGGGTCCACTGCAATTGGCAGTAACAACAAACTTAAAAATGCAGGTTTCATGTCCATTGATAGGATCAAAGTTTGTACACCGATTTCCTGAAATATCGAAACCTTCATTGGCAGCATTATTTATAACAGTATCAATAGGAGCAGTTCCTTTCGCATCATAAATTTTTATAATGCCAAAATTTCCTGCCCCGCAATTGCCTCCGTCCACAGCAAGGCAAGCTAGTGCGGGATTAGCTCTGACAATTTGCGCCCAGGCTGCATCATTATCAACAATAGACAAAATATTTTCTTTTATAATACTGGCCATCGATCGGTATTGATCTACTTTCTGCAAATATTCATTTTTACTAAAAGAAGAAATCACAATTGTTGAAAAAATAGCAACTACGGCACCTGCCACTAGCGCCAAGCTCATCGCTGACCCTCGGCGATTCATATTAGTAACCGCCCGAAAACGGCGCAGCCGGATTTCCTAATGAACCCGCCGCCACAATCCTCGGCAGTAGCCCGTCCCCACAAATGAGTGAACCATCCGCGTTTATACCTAACAATACCCGGCCAAAGGGTGCCGCCGGAGTATTACAACTCGTTGCTGCGATAGGAGATACGGCTGCTGCACACTCACATTTTGGGCTTCCATCAGTATTAAAACCAACTACCAAAGGCTGTACATTGACTGCACACGTTCCTGCGCATGACAGGGGAGTCGACAACGCCGGCAAAACACAATTGCTCCCTACGACTGCACCACCATTAACCATTCCGCACAAAGTAACCACCTCAGACTTACTCTGGGCCTTCACAATACGAATCGATTGCTTGCTAGAATTAAAAATTGGGAATTTTGCAGGATTGGCTGGAGCAAACTGAAGCTGAGCTCGGATTTCAACTAAAGGATTAAAGCATCGAGCTTCGGCAGACGCGGCTCCATTAATGTTGTGATTTCCGGGACAATAAGCAGCCCAGGTGACATTATATTTGTAAGGACAATCATCATTGCCGGCAAGAGTAAACGTATTGCAAATTTCGCCCCTGGCATTAAATCCCCGCGTCGCTGCCGAACTTGTATAATCTAATTTAGAATCTGTCCCCGACACAGGATCAAACGAAACTAAATCTATAGTTCCCGTAGCTCCGTTACAATCACCTCCACTGTTTAGACAGGCAAAGGCGGCCGCGTTATCTGCATGAGCTAGCGTCCTTTTAAAATTATCTTCATTTTCTAAAACATGCAGTACCGTGCGTTTAATATCAGAAGTCGCTTGCATCAAGCGCCCATCGCTATTTTGCTTTTGAACAAGATGATTTACGGTCGCAGAAACTAAACCGACAACTGAAATTAGCAAAAGAACAATTCCCATTTCTACTAAAGAAAATCCACCTCTAGAAAAATTCTGAACTCGAAAACTACATGGAATCCAAATCGGTTGAACCTTTTTTTTCAAGGTACAATAGTCTCTTTTTGAGATAGTTAATTTTGTCAGACTCGCTTCCTTCATAGATAGTATCTATATTACCATTTTTATCAATGATTGCAACTGTCGGAAGTTTTGATATTCCTAGACTCGCCGACGACTGCTGACTTATCCAATATTGCTCCGAAATGAATCGAAAATAGTTTTTCGAAGGTCCTACCGAGTCTAGTTTTTTATATCTGTGGCGATCCAGACCATTCTAAAAAGTCCGGCATTACTTTTTTCAATTTGAGAAAGACTTGTCCACAGCTCTTTACAGTGCTTGAACCAGCTCGCCCAGAAAAAAACTATCGTAATTTTGTTTGACGTTTTTCGGCAAATTAAAAATGAATTCCCAATTACGACATAGGTCATTCTGAGGCCAGAGGCGAGTAGACCCTGGCAGTACGGACTTTAGGCTTGCTAACCCGGCAAACATCTTTAGCTATCTTTGGCGGATTCACCTAAAGTAATAGGTAATGAATTTTAAGTCATTTATTTTTGATAAACCTGGAAAAATTGCTAAAGCATATAAGTTTGCTTTTTTGACGTTTGCTATCGAGTTAGCGCTCGCGATGTATCTTTTGTTAAATATTTCAATTAAATCTCGATTTACAGGGTTCCTTTCTCTAGAAAATTGGCTAGTGATTCTGACCATAATTTCATTTTATTTTCGCGTTTTGGGTCTTCATTTGATTCTAGGAACTGTTATCAGAATTTTTGAAATTCAATATTCTGTGAAATTGAAAACGCTTCTTTATTTTTTAGTGTTTTTATATGCGTATCTTTTTATTGCTGTGAAGTTTCCACAAATATTTGATGAGTTTCCACTTGTATCAAGCAGTCTAAAAATGGGCGGTTTATTTAATTTTCCTTGGATCGTATATGGTCCTGGGATACTAATTTTGATTTTTCTCACGTATTCGCGGTTGTCTGCCTCAAAATTAAACGCCATTCAATTTTTTAATGCGATATTTGGTCTAAGTTGTCTTGGTTTCTATTTCTTCTATGTGCAGTCATTCACTGTTCCTATCCAGATGCCACCACCCAGAATGAGTGTTAAACCATCCAAACCACACATTATTCTAATTACGGTAGATTCTCTTCGTGGAGATTTTCCGTTGGAAGATCGAACTGGGATTTCCAAGGGATTTGCAGACTACTTGTCCAACAGTGTTAAATTTAAGCGGGTCGTATCTCCGTTGCCACAGACCCATTCTGCTCTGATATCACTACTGACCTCTAAAACACCGCCCTACACTGGCGTCCGAACAAATCTATCATTTGAAGGCCTAAATGGGGAAATTTTATTTAAAAACAGTCCGCTTTCGCAGTTGGATTCGGCTGGGTATAAGATAAAAATTTTAAGAGATAACTCTGAATATGCATTTTTCGATTCTAAATCGCTGTTCACAAAAAATCGATCTCCAGATTATTCTATTGCCAATGTTGTTATATCTACTTTTTTTAAAAATCGGATTGTGTTTGGTCTATTCAATAACTTTGTCGGTCGGTTGTTGCTTCCCGAAATAGATCAGAATGCGGCATTTATTTTTGCCTATGACGTACCATCATTTACTAATTCGGTACTAAAAGAATTGGATTCGGTATCTCAGCAGGCCGATCCACATTTAATTTTTGTACATACCTGTTCGCTTCACTGGCCGGGGGCATTTCCTTACCCTTATTATCCACAGACTCAATTTTCGAATGAATCACAGTCACCATTTGCCTATACAAGCAAGTTTCATGGTCTGACGCAGGCAAGTATGACTCAAAAACAATGGCAAATTCAGGCTGATTTTAATGGTCGAATATACCAGTCAGGAGTTCAATTGACGGTGGACGAATTTCTAAGTCCCATCTTTACTGAACTGCATGACTCGGGACTAGATGAAAATTCTATTGTTGTTTTACTTTCCGACCATGGCGAAGATATCTGGAAATCGGGTGATAGTTTTCCAAAAAGTAAGCCCGTTCAGCATGGAACGAGTTTGCTTTTTGGTGCGTCGAGTGAATTTTCTTATCTTAGAATTAAAGCGCCTGGGTTAAGACCAACCGTGGTGGCTGATACGGTCGGCTTGATAGACGTGCTACCCACGGCTATGTCGTTGGCAGGTGTTAAGCCCGAAAGATATGAAGGGCGAGATATAACGAAAGAGCTGCCGGCGAACATTAAACCCGAAGCGTATTATACAGAAACAGGACTATGGCCATTCCCATCATTTATAGGCCAGTTTATTTCTACCCCGGCCACTGACCTGGGACCTCTATTTAAATTGGAACCACAAGGATCACATATATACATAGACCCCGAAAAAGTTCCAGGAATCATTCAGCAAAAACAAAGAGCTATCATCAAAGGAAACTATCGATTTACAGTCTTTCCCACAAATTATGGCTATTCAGAGTTTCTTTGTGATTTAAAAAATGATCGCGTTTGCGAAAAAAATATTTTACTAACGAACCCTTCTTTAGGACACGAATTCAAAGACAAAATGAAGATCTATATCGAAAAAGATATCGCTATGTCTCAGTTGAAAATTGGTCAATGCTCGCGGTTTAAAGGCCAAGCGGGATCCTCAGATTTTTCAAATATTAAAAAATTTCAATGGAATTATTTCTATCAGGCCTTGGAGTGTATTTATAATTTTCACGCATATGAATATGCGAATGCCATTCTTGATAAATTGATGGAAAGCAAAGACACGTCGGTGTATTTAAAGCATAAAATAAAAGACGTTTCGTTAAAACTTTGTGGATTAAGTCTTGTATACAACGGCGATCATTTACCTGATCATCTGATAAATCATTTTAATTCCATTCCGACGAATGGAACAGTTTTTCCCGAAACTTTTGAAAATCCGATTAATTCTGCTCGCTGTTTGATGGCGATAAAGGATCAATATCGGTTAGACATTGTTTTAAAGAACATGTCATTAAAAAATAGCCTGGCTCTTTCTTCCGGTTCCAATTCTCCAAAACTTTCAGATGAGTCTCAAAAAATACTAAACTTCGAAACTATGCTGGATGCCAAAAAAAATAATTATCTAGCGCTCGAGTCCGGTGTCAGTGATTTTTTTAAAATTGAAGAAAATTATAACTTAGTAGAAGAAATGGAACCCTACTGGCTGCGCGCTTTAGACAGAGTGCACACAGTAGATAAATCAGAGCGTCTATTTATTTTACTTAGAAATATTTCCAAGCCCGGCTCAATCGGCCTCACGCTTTTTAATTCCACCCTATGGGAAATTGATCAACTTCTGGGGCCATTTTCGAAAAATGGACAGCTATCTGGACTCAGAAACGAACCGGGGTCGAAACATCCATTAGACGAACCACCTCATAATTTGAGATTTAGGGAGGTCAGCCTGGCCCTTGAGATGGGTCAGAAATATTTTTGCAATCAAAGTCATAAAATGTGCGTTCCAACAAAAAAACTTTATGCAGATTTCAAAGCTCTAGGGCGAGGTCACGAATGATAAAATATTTTTTAGTTATTATTATTTTTTCATTTGCATCTCATGCGGAATGGCCCAAAAAACTAGTTGCGCAAAAAATGGAAAGTTCGAAAAAAAAAATAATTTCAATCTATGGAAAACCGACAAGCAAAATTACAATTGTTTTTTTCTGGGCCAGCTGGTGCCAGTATTGTAAAGAGTTAGGCACCGATCTTTCTCAAATTGAAAAGAGCAATAAGGGGCTCTTCCGAATGGTGGGAATTGCGACAGATGTAAAAAAGAATGACTCTGTTGGGCCGTCAAAAAACTATTTTCGTTTCATCACTGAACAGTTTTGGATTTCGCAGAAAACGGCGGGAAAATTAAATATATCTAGACTTCCTACGGTTGCAATTGTCGACAAGACCGGTAACATAGATACAATTTATGAAGGCAGTGAATCAGACAAAATTAACTATCTTAAAAAACGACTCTTTTACCTTGAAAAATCCAGTTCTGCGGACTTGGATACCTTGTAAAAATTGACTACAACTTACTGCTTGAAAGGGTTTTTCTTTAGTAGAAATGGGATTTTTAGAATTTTGCCCGTCTATCTGACCTTTGTGGCGCTCTATTATTTTGTTCCGTCATGATTGGCCCTATTTGAACTTTCACGTGCTAGCGCTTTTGTTCTACATTTTTTGATAGAAAAGCCCACTTTAGTTTTACGGAAATAAATTCTTTTATAGGTTTAAATACTTATAAAAAGTTGTAACCTTTTAAACTATTTGATTTATCATTTTACGAATTTCAAATTTTGTTGTGGCCATGAAAATTTTTTCCAAATTAAGCCTTTCAATAGCGCCGCTGATAACTTGATCGGATATGCAGAAAGCAGCCAGTGCGTGCGGAGGCAATTAACTTTGAAGGCAAAATCTAAAAATTCAATTTCGAGGTGAATTGACGAACCCTAAGTCGAGCCCAGTCGGATTGCCGGATTCCCAAAAATCGTTGTACCGAAAGCACCCACTTGGTTTTTAGCCTTTCTACAATTTAATTTAACCATGAACTCCATTTTTCTAGTTTTAGAAACATGGGGTGCTTTTTTTCTTTTACTGCCTTCAAGTGGGCAATACGCTCGGTAAATAAAATGATAAGTCAGTAACTCCAGGCATAGCCGTTTTCACTTTGACAAAATGAGTTGTGGTAAACAAATTTTGACCTAAAAAGACGGTTATTGCCTATTCTCTATGACTCAATGTTTCCAACCGCTAAGGGTGAAAAGCCGGTTCAATCCAAATCGCAAAACATAATGACGAACAATGAAAATTAGTCACGGTGGGGGCCACTCAGGTGCCATTTTTTTTGATGAAGCACTCCTCATCAGACGAACTCTACGAAAAATTCTTCAATTAATTCACTTTTCATACACTATATTACCAGGCAATATTTAAGTTAAATAAACTTTTTGTGGTTTTCTAACGAGAGGCTCCCATGGATCGCAGACATTTTTTATTTGCATTGCAGACCCTAGCACTTCCAAACCTCATGGTAGGGGCCTTCGAAAACATCGCCCTCGCCGAAGGGACACTCCCCCCAGAAGAAAATAAAGATATTAAATCAAGATATAATTTCAATGAAAATCCAATTGGCCTTCCAGCTGCAAGTATCAAGTCCATCAAAGAGGAGGCCACGGCCACTTTCAGCTACGCTTACCACAAAACCATCACCGGGAAGCTTAAAAAAAGTCTTCAGACTGCGCATGGCGTAGACGCCGAATACATAAACCTGATGCCGGGTTCCAGGGAAGGCATCCGAAGAATTCTGGGGGATCAAAAGAGATTTCAACGCACGTTTCACTCTTCCAATCACGAATACGAAAAAGCCGTCGAAGCCGCAAGGGAATTTGGATACCAAATGAACTCCGTAAGCGTGAACAAAACTTTCGGCGTTGATCTTGAGTCTTTTCAAAACGTAAAATCGGGCGTGGTGTATTTCTCCAATCCACATTTGCCTTTTGGAGGGTTTTACGATCCGAGCATCCTTCAGGCCTTTATAAAAAAGCTTCCAAAAGAGGTCTTGGTTATTGTGGACGAATGTTACATTCAGTTCACCGGTGACCAATGGGAAAGCCGATCGGCAGTTCCGTTAACCAAGGTTTTTAAAAATCTTTTCGTGCTCCGAACTTTTTCTAAAATCTATGGCATGTCCGGGCTTCGAGTTGGCTATACAGTTTCACATCCCGACTTGAACCGACCTCTTTTTACCAGCGCAGAAAATGATGACCTCAAAATAAACTCCATCGGCGCTTTGGCGGCAATTGCGGGCCTTGGAGATAAATTGCATGCCCTGAGCTCAATTCAAAACAATGATAAATTGAAGCTGACAATTGAGAAATTCTGCGCGGAGAAGGGCATTGAATACACTCACTCCCGGGGCAATTATGTCTGTTTTTTTGCCAACTCAAAGGAGCATATCAAAAGGCTTCAACAAAAAATGAGTCCTTTTCATATTTCTACGAATGTTCAACGTGGAACTTACTACGCAAAAATAAGTCTCAAAGAAGAAAAACATCTAAAGACATTCTTAGAAGCATTTGAAAGCTCTCAGTGATTTCATCTGCCCCAGATTTTTTTGCGAATAGAAGAAAAATCCCGGCCTTTGAAGTCGCAATCATTGGCACAGGCCCAGCCGGTCTCATCGCTTCCTGGCGCTTACGAGCTAAAAAAATCAGGCACGTGGTGATCGAAAAAGGTCCACTTAAGGCGGTGCCCAGCCTCTATACCGATCAACTCCGCGGTGAAATATCGACTTTAAAGCGGGACTACCTTCACACCCATCGTACTCAGGCCTTCGGGGGTACCCTCGATAAATGGTCCGGCAACCTTATGCGGATGAGTTTACTCGATCTTGAGGAGTATGACGCCGAAACTCGGGCCGGCTGGAATCTAGAGGCCTCTGATTTGAAAGATCTTTATGAAGAGTCCGAGTTTTTTTTGGGCGATCAAACAAGAAATTTTAAGTTTGATTATTTTCAGTTGTCTCATCAATTAGAAAAATATTCCTTTTACGAAAACAAAAAATATAAATTGAAGATCTCAGATTTTTCGGCCCGCGAAAAAGACGAGATCGCAAAAAGTGAATACGCGACCCTTGTCTACGGTTGCGAAGTCACGATGCTCAACTTATCCAAGGATAAGCACGAAGTATCTAGCCTGACCGTCCATTATGGCTCGGAAACAGCTGAGCTCAATGCGTCTGGTATTTTGCTGGCCGCCGGAACAATCGAAAACATAAAACTTGTCCTAAAATCTGAGCGTCAACCCGGAGGGAAAGTGTTCAATCCCCACTCTCTCGCAGGCAGATATCTTTTAGAGCATCCCACTTACTTTTTAGCAGTTCCTCAAGTTTTAGAGCCAAAACTCGTAAAGCCATACTATTTTAAGAGTGTTGAAAATGGATATGTCTCGCAGGTACTCTCGCTTCGGAGCCGCCAAGGTAAAGAATCGGTCATTCCCGCACTCATGTCGGTCCATCAGAACCTTCCCGATAGTAAATTTACTTCGGAAATGAAGGATCAATATTTCAGTGGCAAAACCCGCTTCGAAAAATTTCTTTTTTCCAAACCCTACTTAATTAAGCCCGATACTTTTGTCACTCTTCGGCTTCAACAAAGGCCAATCTTTGAAAATCAAATCTCTCTGATGACCGAGGGTGAGCCAGAGCCGAAAAATGCATTGATAAACTGGAACCGCGGGAGCTTGATCCAAAAGAGCTACTCCGACCTTTACAATGAATCCGCCGTTTTCTTGAGGGCCTTCCTGAAAGTTCGCCCATTCCTCCTTCACAGTGATGAAAATTCTTACGACCGGGCCCACTTGGCCTCCCATTTAATGGGGGGGCTCAGAATTTCCAAGATTCCTGCCGACGGGATCGTGAATAACCATGGAAGACACCACCAAATCCGTAACTTTTACTTGGCGGGAGGAAGCATCTTTCCCTTAGCGCCGGCGGTGAATCCAACCCTCACTATCTGCGCTCTCGCACTGCGCGCCACCGACGACATGGTTTTTAGGTGCAAGAAATGAGACGACGACAATTTTTTTATCCCTTCGTGGGTGTCCTTGTGGTCTCCGCCATTGCGATAAGACTAAGTCCTCCCTTCTGGGCTCGGCTTTTCCCCGATCTAGAGGCCCAAGCTTGGCAAAAGAAACTGAAAGAGCTCCTCAGCGAAGATGAAATTTCATTCGCTCAAAAAAAGTTAGACAATCCTCTTTTTTTAACAACTGCCGAATACGAACTAGCGGTTACATCAGAAATTCTATCCAGTAGATACATTATTTTTGAAGGGTGGTTAATCAGTCGACTCGAGGCTGCCATTCTGTATCTCAAGTTAAAATCTGCATACCCATGACTTCTTGAAATTATTTTTTCGGCGTGCTCCAAGTCTGCATCGGCCGCAATTTTGGATTCTAAACTCTTGGATGCAAACAAATTTGAACTTTGCGAAAAGCGCTCATTGAGACTACTCGCAATCGAGATCTTCTGAAAATCTGTCGATTTGATGCAAAAGTTTTTGTGATATCCCACCATGAAAAGCCATGTCTTCAAAGAGATCCGCTTCTTTCATGCATCGCTTGAACCAGGAGCGAAAGACTCTTTTTGAAATTTTGCTACCGCGTGCTCTCTAAAAATTTTCATCAAGCCGCATTCATCATCGCGGTCGCGATTGACAAAGACTGCATCTTTATGGTGGGTCCAAAAAGCGGCTTTGAAAAACAAACCGGACCTGCCAATCAAAGCATATAAAAAATCAGATGACTCGACGATATTTATTTCATTGAAACCGGCGTCAGCCCAGTTTTCTACTTTTCCGTAGCACAAAAGTAGCACTGAAATTGCATACCTCGGGAATTTTGGCGTATTCTCACGTGACGATGGACTAAATTGAACCGAATCGCTCTTTAAACTTTATCTCTTTGTAATTGCTGTTTTCTTTTTACTTTTCGTGGAGCTATGAAAGTGAAACTGAAGTCATCTGCGAGCGGTCCGAAATTTCATTTTACCCGAGAGTAAAATGGCGGAGAAGGCTACAGGCTCGTAAGTTATCGATATCGCTCGTTGCCAATAACCATAACCTACCAACTCCTACCATTGAGTTATTATTTTTTGTTTCTACTATAAATTTAGCAGTTTTCCTTGCCTCAGTTTCAATTGTATCACCAATGGTTTTGAAAATCTTCGAATGCTTGCTAACTGCGCCATGTTGATTCTTGCTTCAGGGGTACTCAGTCAGAGTTTTTTTGAATATCAGAATAGCACTTAAGCGATCCTAATTACTTGGATAATTGGCGAATTAAAGTAAGGTCACATAAGCTGATAGTTGCCAGCAATCTGACGGGTTTCTGTTTAGTATTTTTCCGGTATTCTGCCAGTATTATTCTCGCAGTGCCATACCCTTTGAAAGGTTAACAAACTTAGCTTCACATTGTCCGGCTAAAAAATCTTCGATCAAGCCGATGAATCTGGGTGGTCGGATTAAGCCTCTGAAATCCATCCATATCGAGCCGCTTTATTTCCTATTCTAAAAAAAAATCTGCGTATTGATTTTTATTTTTTGTCATTCACTTCGCTGGGTCCCCACACTATTAGTTATCTGGCCATGATTTACGCTTCAATGGCTTAATTGCGTATCGTTTCCATAGGCTTACAGTTGAGCGGGGTGTCCGAAGTAATTGAACTGTCCTAGGCCCCCATCATCCCAGAATTTCATTCAAGGATTTCTCCGTGAGTGGGCGATCAAGAGTTTAGCAGAATCTCTATAGAAGACAACCGATCAGCGCCGGAATTGGATTATTTCAAAGGACTGCCTTTTAGGGTAGATCCCCTAAAACCAATTTTGAAAACTAAGCGGTCCTGCCAATTAATACAGGGCCGGTTTGAATTTTAATGCCTTGTAAGGAAGGGTCCTTGTTCAGCATTTTGCAAAGATCGCTATCTAATCAGATTTTTAGAACCAGGTTTTTTCGTTCTCGGTGTTAATCCAGAATGCAAATTTGACTGTGATTGAATATGAGCAGATAATAATTTTACGGCTTAACAGTCAGTGAGACTGGCACAATTCGTTTAAAGAGAATCCCCCCCATTTGGGAGCCAGTCATCCCCGGTTCTTGAATAAAAATTCCTAAATCATCGACCTCTAAAACCTTACCAAAATAAGTTGCTTCAATTTCTGTTGAGTTAAATTTGGTCGACTGAAATAATACCGTCTGTCCAACTAGATCATCGATAACAAGAAGCGAATCGGGAACTATACGAGTAAATGATATAGACACCATTTGGAGGCCGGTCATCCACGGTTCTCGAATAAATATTCCAAAACCATCGATCTCTAAGACCTTGCCCAGATGAGTCGCTTCAGTTTCTGTTGAGTTAAACTTGGTCGACCGAAATAAAACAGTTTTACCGACTATGCTCATGTCCGATAGTTTTATGCGAGCTGAAGGCCGAGTATATATGTCTATGCAGGTCTGAGCCTGGGTCAAATTTAGTCCAGCAAATGTCAAAAGTATAGCCAGGTAAATCTCTTTAAATCTAATACGCATAGTAGGGCCTCACAATATAATTGGATGATTCAAATTTGGCACCAGAACCAAATTGATTTCGGCCAAGGTCGAGATATTGGATCTGAGCTTTTTGGGGTTCAGGGCTTTGTTTAAATAAGAGGAGGTAGCGGCCGTTGAAAAAAAGGACCACAATTTAGCCAAGTATTAAAGCCCTTTTTATTCGACTAAATCTGAAGCTTTATCTAGGATTGACTTTGTACACCTTAACGGTGTACAGTTGAATTGTGGTAAATACGGTTGAACTCTCATCTCTCGTTAAGAAACAGTTGAAAAAACTGCCCATTTACATTGTATTGAGTTTTCAGAATTGGGTAGAGGATGTTGAAGAACGCGGACTTGAAGAAGTGCGTAAAATTTTGGGATATCACGATGAGCCGTTAAGAGGGGAACATAAAGGATTAAGGTCGATTCGCCTAAACCGCGAATATCGAGCTTATTACCGGATCGTTGACCGTCAAATTGAATTTGTGAATGTAGAAAGGATTGTTAAACATGAGTACTAAGAAAAGTGAAACACGAAAATTTTTAGAAAAGATCACCGGTGGTCCGGTAACATTGGGCAGACTGATCGAAGCCATCCGTCTTGGCGAAGACGTTTCACAAGTTGAATTTGCAAAACATCTTAAAATCTCTCGCTCTCATTTAAACGATATTGAAAAGGGCAACAAATCCGTCAGCCCCGAACGCGCAGCTCGATTTGCGAAAGCCCTTGGACATTCGCAAGAACGATTCGTGGAGTTGTCGCTACAGTCACTAGTAGACGAGGCCGGTTTAAAGTTGAAGGTTGTAGTAGACGTTGCGTAGAGCCCACGTAAACATAGCGTTCTTGAAAATTCTAAATATCTACACGTAGCCTTTGGTTTAAAAAGTTGTTGAAAGTTGAGGAGAGTTTTATCTACATGACTTTGATTTTTAGATTTTTTTAACTTCAATAATTTCGGCCCTACCAGAACCCTACCAAACGCCTACCATATTTTGAAATACAGCGAAATTATATGAAATACTGACTCGAAAACTTGCCATGCAATTACCTTCGGTAACGGGTTAATTTGATTTGGATATTTTTATTTGAAACATTTTTACTTGCGTAAATTGGCGGATTCGTCGCAAAATGACTTGTTTCAACTACTTAACGAATCCGCCATGCTATTATAGCACAAACTTTTCTCTTCATCACATCAGCGTCTTGAGAACAGATTCACAACATTCTGAGGTAACACGGCTGGCTGAACAATGGTTTTAGCCTTAAAGTTCAATTTCTCCGTGGCTCCCGCTTCTTCAATCCCTGCTAGGCGAATATAAATCTGCATCGTCTCTAGGTCCTTCCAACCGCCGATTTTCATAATCGTCGTGGCAGGAACCCCAGCTTGAATCAGGTGAGTTGCAAAACAAGCTCTGAGCGTGTGGAACTTAATCGACTTAAGCCCCTCATTTTCACAGAAAGCTCGAATGATCTTCGCCTGAGCCCCACGTCTAAGATCATGGAAGTTTTCGAAAACTCTTTTCCCATGCTTGTCTGAGCCGTGGTCAGCCGTTGACAGATAATCCTGCAAGTACCAGTAGAGCTGGCTTGATACAGGAACATTGCGCCAGTAGTGACCTTTCGTTTCACCGCAGTCTTGGATCTTTTTAACCCAAGCCCGTTGAATCCGAATGTTGCCGTAGTTCTTCTCTTCTGAAACAGAAACATCAAGTGCGCGTGCTACATCTGTCGGGACTAAATCAAAGTCCTCAACCCGAAGTCCGCACAATTCACCAGCTCTGAGCCCCGTATAAAGTCCAACCTTCCAGATCGGAAACCAAGGGTGCCTCTCAGCTTCGGCCCGCTCTAAGAGTGTCACGACCTGATCTCGGGTTAGGATCTCAGGAACCGTGCTTTGAGGCTTTCGCTCCAGCTCGATAACGTGAACCGGCGTTTTCTCTTTTCCGACAATGTGCCCGTGTTCAATTCCCCAGGTGAAGATTACCTTAATGGCAATCTTGATCTGGTACTGAAGATTGATGCTGGCGTCTTCTGCTCTTGCGAGCGTGAAGACCTCCATTGCATCAGCGGGTCCAAGAGTCGATGCGGGCTTACCCAGCCAAGTCTTTGTCCAGTTATTGGCTCTTGCCACATAATCACGGATGGTCCCTGGCTGAAGCTTTCTTGATGGAAACAGTGTGTAGTAGCGTTCCCACTTCTCCACAACCTCGCCCCAAGTAGCGCCTTCGCTCTCGCGCCGCGCAAGCTTAATACACGCACTTTGATACTCACGCTTGAATAGTTTTTCTGCTTCATCTTTTGAGGCAAGCTCCGAAATGCGTTTTTGCTCCCGAATCTTCCGATTCTTTTTAGAGACCACATTCACATAAGCTTGCCAGTATGTCTTACCTTCTATTTCGTAACTCGATACACCCATTCTAAACCTCGTCTTTCATTTTTTAAATAAGAGAGAGTTCAAGAAGGCGATCCAGTTCGACTTTCTTAATGAGAACACTTCGGCCAAGCTTGCGGACCTTTATCAGTCCACGCCAAATGGCAGTTCGAATTGCCCCATCAGAAGGTTTGCCATCTTTCCTGCGAAATTTTCGCAAGTACACAGCAGCGTCTTTCGTAGATAACCAAGTCAAATTGTCAAAGAGCGTTTCGTTTGATTCTGAGTTCTGCTCTTTAGAATCAATCGTTTTTTTATCTTCCATAAACTACTTTCTCCTTCGTAATTTTTCAAGCAAATTCATCAATTTTTGCTGAGGTTTTCATAGTGAAAATGGCTACATTTCATCTTAAGAAAGTGATGCATTTTCAGTTTTGATTTTGTCGCTTCCGGCTTTGAGAAGTTGCGCCAAATAGTCGTCCATCGTGATCTGACCAAACTTGGCACAAAACGCACGATAGCTTTGCTCCATGCGATCACGCCCAGTCAGACTTGCCTCCTGAAGTTCGGCGATGTCTGACGCTGCAAGCTTCGGAAGAAGTTTGAGCAGAAGGGCGTCGAGCTTGACGCGCTTTCCGAATTGTTTCTTGTTAATTTTGGCAAGCTCTGCGAGCAGCTTCTTTCTTGTCTCAGTTGAGACGCGAATTGCTGCTGAGTTTGATTTTTTTGCCGCAGACTTTGCAACTTTTTTTGCTTCTGAAGTTTCCATAAAGGTAATCCCTTTCTGTGAAACCTCGTCCGCCTGTTTGTGGTGGGATGAGGATTGAATTTAAAATCACGCCGCGTCCGAAGAAGTAGGCTATTTTCTTACATACTAATATCAGGACCTCGGCCTCGATCATGGCTTAAGTCACTCATTGAGAGTTCCTTCACCAGAATATCGAATGGATTAAAACGCTCCTTCATTTTCTGCGCAAAGCTTCGTTCTTGTTTAAGCTCTCCGTGACCTTGCGTCGGCATAACCCGAACCTCAGAAATGTGCGGATTTAGAGCCAAGACTTCGTGCAATCTTTTTTCTGAACCCTCGTCAAACATCACAAAGAGGTTATCCGCTTTTGAATGGACTGCTTTTCCGCTTCCATTCAAAATTAAGAACTCAAACGGATCAGAATGAACGCTCATCTTTTTTGAACTTGTGAGAATCTCAAAAAAAGATACTGACGCTTTTCCGTGGCGTTTTGCTTTCCACTCTCCATTGGGACCTTGGTTAACCTCCATAGCTGATTCGTTCTTTTCTCCCATGAGCCACACGCTTGCATTCTGACCAACATGCACGTTCTTGTTATTCAGAACCGCTGCAGCATGGGACTCATGAAATCCACGTGAACCCAAGAGACGTTGCATTGTTTTTTGCGCCAATTGTGGCGACGCAGCTTTTGGATTTGGGAAATAAAAAGACTGAACGCCTTTATGGTACGAACCCAAATAAGGCTCCAAAAGCAAAAGCTTCGGGTTATTATTGATAATCGCCAATGCACCAAGTTCGGTGGTTTTTTTGTGCGCCTTTACGAAATCAATAATGTTGCCTTGGCGTCCGTTTTTGTTATTCGTCCAACTTTTATCTTGGACAATTACAAACTCCAATCCTTGCAGAAACTTCTCGCCCTTATCGTTCAATTTGAGCTTAATTTTGTTCGCCTCACAGTAACCAAAAATGCTCTGCTCAGAGGCTCGCTTCATCTCATGATAAAGAACCCCGCCGCTACGATCAAAAATTGCAGGCAACTCGTCCCGAGAACTGTTGCGATCAATCTTTGTGAACTTGCTGTAATCCTTTTTTCCGAGTCCTGGATAGTTTGTTGATTCAAGTAGTAGATGGCTTTGAGTTCCCACAAAATTTCCTTTTCCGTCAAAGGCTGTTCCAAGATCGGAAAGTGTTTTGTCTCTAAGTCCTGGGCTTTTTGCATATCTCTCATCATTCTCCTTAAACGCTTTCATTAAGCCGTCTTTATCAAATTTCTTTCCAAGGCGTTTGCCTCGAATCCCTTTCGCTTCATTACCGTAAATATAACTAATGTTCTTTTCTTCAACCCGAACATGCACACCTCGAAATTTCAAAAGTCCCACATACTCGTCAAAACTTGTACTGACAGCGCGTGTGAAATCGACCTTTTGTTGCATATCAAAAAACGAAGTCCTTTTTCCTTGTGCGGCAGCGGCTTTCGCTCGCTCTGGTGCAAAGGTTCTTTCCTCGTGGTTACGAAATACAATTTCCTTAAAACCATTTTTTCTGGCGATTTCGTTATTGATCTCGTGCATTCTAAACATTTCCGAGCGTTTGTTATTGAGCGCCTTCCCGGTTTCAGAGTGTGCATTGCAGATCACAATATGGTTATGAATGTGATCCTTCTCTGTGTGAGTTACGACCCACGCCTTATGACCAGGAGCAAATTGGCTTGCAAGCTCAAGTCCCATTTCATTGTACCGCTGAGGCGTCATCAAATCGCTCTCTTCAATGGGCCATGCCTGCGTGATTTCAAGAGCTTTATTTTTATAGTTCTTGTTGAACCCCGCAAGCTCCGCTTTGATTTGCTCCGCCATCATTTCGTCAAGCCCATCCGACGCGGTGGTAATGGTCTGAGAACCGCGATCTTTCAAAAGATACTGCTCTTTTTTTTCGATGGATTTGATCCATCTTTGTTTAACGACTGGCATATTTTGCGCCTAGCTTATAGTTCAAATCAAAAAGACCTCTGCTAACTGCGTGCAGAACAGGTTCCCATCCTTCGCGAAGACCAGCGTTCACCTTTTTGCCGATTTGATTGAGATTGTTTCCCATCCTGCTGAGTGCGACCTTAAATTCTCGAACTTCATCAGGCGGCATCAAGTAAACGGGCTTTTCTAAGTTCACTCTTCCAAGAAGTGCCTTTTTGAAAAGTTGTTGAGGTGTGCAATGAGTTGCTTCGCACATGCTCATGACGCGTTTATATTCGTTTTCATCAACGCGAATATAAAATGCGGTTCGATTGGGTATTCCAGGTAGTTCTAATTGTTCCATGCGTCCTCCATTTGTGTATCAAGTGGAAGATCCGCGTTGAGTCGTAGGATCTTTGATTTTTGATCGGTCTCGCTTTGCAAAAGTGCTCAAGCGTTTCGGAAATTAGCGTCTATGGCTTAAAGGCTGCCATGAGCGCTTTGAAAATCGTTGTGAGCCATCCTTTGACTTCCTCGTGATCGATATCTGTTTCAGCAGCGGCCTTTGCTGCCGCTTTCACTGTCGCGCTTAGTTCGCCGACGGCCTGCACGACTTCTTCGCCTGAATCAATCGCGAGTTCCTTCATCTTGCCCATTTTTTACCTCCTGTTTGTTTAGGTTCATTAGTTTTGTTGTCACAACTTTATTCGCATTTATGATCTCGTCTAAACTCATCAGAAGATGAGCCTCCGCTCTTATCAGAGATTCGCTTTGTTCAATGCTCTGTCGCAAATTATTTTCTGATCGCTCCGCTTTCAGCTTTTCAATCAGTTCATTTTCTTTTTCTAAAATCGCATGAATTGAATCATCCCTGTGAGGCGCGCTTGTGCATCCGGTGAGTAACATTTGAAGAGTGAGTGCGAGCATTAGGATTATGAGTTGGAGTTGGGGTATTAATTTGCGTGTGCTGTTACTAAATTTTGGTTTGTGCATTGTTTTTTCCTTTTTGGTTATTTTGTTCGTATGTGGATATTTGGGGTCTTTTTTTCTTGCAAGATAGGGCACTGCTAGCAGTTTTGCCCGTAACGTGGTTGCTTTGCCCCCACACCCCCAGGCTGAGACCTTTGGTCTCAGCCATAAAACAAAAGACTTGAATCATAGAACCGCCTTTGCCGCCGTCATCATGGGACCAGAGGTCGCCTCCAGAAACTCAGGCTTTCCTTCAGTTTCACTTTCGCCAAGCATGGGTTTTAAGAACATAAAGACCGAACCTGTTGTCATCGTCGCGACCAGTAGTTGAACCCACGAGTAAATCGAAAACATATAGTAGAGCCTATGGTTCACGAGGGCCGCCGAATACAACGAGACGCCATCCGTGAGCTGTCCAAACGCCTCCATGACCTCACCAGACATCGAGATGCCGAGCATGATGTGGTAGAGCAGGGTCCAGAGCGGCGTCCAGAGAAGGACCGACAGATAGATCCAAAACCAAACAACCAAGACGCGCCATTTTCCAGCCACCACAAAAAACATGAGCCACGGAAAGACTGCGATTAAAAGCATTCGAATAAAGCCTGCGACATGAGGGGCGCGGGCCAAGTGCTCGCTGAACTCCTGTGAGCGGCTGGCTGCTTCCGATGCTCCTTGCATATCTCGAAGTCCAAGCGTTCCCAAGATCCCATCCCAACTAAAGAGACGACCCAGAACTTGAAAGGTTGAACTGACAGCCCCTGGAACTTCAGCGCCTTTCTGAATACCAAGACGACCTTCCTTCTGATCCGCATAGAAGTTAGCAAGCGCCATAGAGGTTGCGTAGTGCTTGTAATAATTGGGATCGAACTTTCCACCGTAGGAGTAAACAACGGCCTCAGAATAAGGAATGGACTTCGAGAAACCCTTCATTTGAATTTCCCCGTACTCGTTCAGTTTCTGAACGGTTGATTCCTTAACTTCCAGGCAGTTCGTCGTTTTCCCGTTACCTAAGTCAATGCTCACATCTGAAAGCTCATGGTCAATTTGCTGACTTGCCATAAAGAATCCGTCAACGGCACCGCGCTTTTTGAACTGGTCCACAGACGGTAAAACCTTTGTGAAGCACTCGTCCGAGTAAAACCGCAATTGATCCCGAAGTGTTCCGTCCTCGACCGTTGAAATGCCAGCGTACATGATCGCCTTATAGAATAAATTCGGCGTTGTGAGCTGTGAGTTGCCCTTGGCAAAGACATCATCGACGACTCTTGAAAGAAGTCCTGTAACTTCCTCTGCCGTTCGACTCAAAAGCTCGAAAACGAAACTTACGCGATACTCGGTTTCCGCGTTATCCACATGCTTCTTCACATAGGAATTATCTGACCAGCTCTTACCCTGATAGTCCTTCACTTGGGTCATGGCACCCACGCGAAGGATCGCAAGTCCCAAGAACAGGCACGCGATCACTTTGATAAATTTTGAAACCGGAACGTGACGCTTCTCGATCAAAGAACCTGGCAAATAGCGCGAGATAAACTTTAAGATCGTGAAAAAAAACATCGCCCCAAATATCATCAGGACTAATCCTTTAAAGAACGTCTCGCCCGTAATGACTTCAATGAATTTTGCGTGAAGTCCGAGGCCAATAATCTGATAAAGCGCTTCATAAGCTGTATTTGAAAACATAGTCCTCCTTTCTTAGGCTTCTTTGACAACGCGGGCGTTAATACCGTTTCGCAAAATCACTGCAATGCCTTCAAATTTTGAAAACCAAAAAAAACTCTCATGCCAATGCTCAATCACACCCAAGAGCCAAGTCTTATTGATTTCAATTTCTACGATTGCACCAGATTTGATTTCAACATCGCCGACTTCAAATCTTTGAAAGCAGTTTCGTTTTAGAAGTCCTTCCTGTTTCACTGAGCACCACCTTTCGTTTCGCAGAGCACTCCATCGGCACAGTCAAAAAATCTGCTTTTGGCACTTTCTGACTCCAGGCCCGATTGATCGCGAATAAGGCGCTCACTTGATAACCTCTGATGAATGCCATCACCCTCTTGATTGATTTGTGCCACGACTTCATTGAGAGGAGCATTGCGCTCTTTTTGAAGATCGAGCGTCGTTTGCACTGATTGCTTCAGGGTATCTCGTTTATCTTCAATTTCCTTTTTTCGACGATCAGGCAAATTCGGGTTTTGCGAAGCAAGGGCTAACACGTCAAGAGAACGATTCATGTCGTCTGAGAACCTGGCAGTTGCTACGGAGCTTGCAAGACGCTGACAGTAAAGTGATCTGCTCCGAAAGGGCATAATCGCAAGATTACGCAGGGTTTGCCTGTCCAGCAGAGTTTGGTTTTTCATACCTGTGATTGATTCAAGGTCAGCGGCCCGAATGATACCGTTAGCGCCACCAGGGCCGGCGTCATCAATTCTTCCTAACAGCCCAACACAAAGCTTGTCCTGAACATCTCGCTCGATACCGGCTAAATATGTTCGAGGTGTAATGCCGAAAGGCTTGTCTCCATATTCAACCGATACTTTTCCATGCGAGAGAACGGTATCACCCACAAGATTCTTTACGAGCTTCACAGCACTTGAAGACTCTGGATTATCAAAACCAGCCCAGCGCGCAGAACTCTCAATCAATTTGTTAGAGCTGCTTTTTTCTCCGTATTTTGAGCCTGACCAGTTTGCAACGTCAGAGTCCCACACGCGGTTTGAATTACAGGCCTGCATTGCAGACTCAATATTTCCGCCATTACCTTCGATTTGCTTATGAACACATGATTGCCGTTCCTCGTAGTATTCCTGAACTCTGGAGTCTGTGTATTTGTCCATGAGCGAGCACTGGTTAAGGCGCATCTGCGACATGAAATTCGCATTGATCTGCGAGTGTTTTAAGATCGCACACCATGTCGGGCTGAAATAGCAGGCCAGAAGCATGGGTGAGCCCGCCATAATGTCTTTCCCCATATCTCCGAAATAACGACTGTCGAGAATATTTTTAAGACTCGCCTGAAGCGTACTTTTAAAATCTACTCGCCCGCAGTCAGAGCCCACGCCAAGATTAAGACCAAGATCCACGCTTCGGTACTCATCGAAGACAGGATCTTTTTTTAACCCTTGAGTTTGATATAAATAATCACTCGATTTGAATTCGCTGCGATTTCGATAACCGTAGTCATTATCTCCGGCCACAGCACTTAGACTCTGTAAGCAAAGAGCCAATAGAGGAATCATTTTCATCTTTACCCCTTTTTTTAAATTGATGAGCGCATTCAATAAATGACAATCCGAAATCATACGCCTGCCTCGGATCTCAATGCCTTTCGGTCTTGCTCGCTGTTCACAGACGATGCGCGGTCTAGGCCTGATTGAATGTATCGAAAGGCTCCGCACTGGGAGCCGTCTTTATTTGTGTAGTAGACTTCAGCGAACTCATTCGGTCTTGTTTCAAGGGAACTTACAATTTCAAGAGCTGCATCGCTTAAAAGAGCCGACTTCTCTCGAAGGTAGCGCACGTTATCGGGGCTCATTTTTAGGAGCATGAAATTGTCTGCGCCTCCCCAGATTGCTTTTCCAGCTTCAGTTTCAAAAAAAATACGAGGGTTAGGAGCAACACCAATTATGAAAAAACCCATCTTTCGCATACGCTGAGCAGCTTCGACGATAAAATCTCCTACAATCGGATTATCTTTCCCCAGACATCCAAGTTCTTCGATGTAAAGAACTCCGCCGCGCTTCAAATTTTCAGGACGCGCCATCATCGTCATGATCTCGTTGATGACCGACATACTCATCAGAACCTTTAAGGTCTCATCTGAGTCCAAGGCCTCTAGGTCATACGCATAGAGAAACTTGGGGTCAGATTTCTTGCTGTCCTTTTTCTTCCTGAAAAAAGGCGCATACATTCCGTCACCATAGAAAGGCATAAGCCTCATGATCAGATCTTCAGTGGCGTCTTTCATTGCCTCCAAGCCTTCAGCAGTTGTAAGTGACGATAATGATGAGATTACGTCCTCCATCGAAACGCAGATTTCGCTTTCTTCGCTTTTACTTACGAGATCCCCTGACTTCGTGTACCCAACTCCTTTTTCACGGACGCACTTGAGGTAGGCCTCCTTCAGTGCACGCGGAAGAACCGTGGTGTGTTTGCTGTCTTTTTCAAAAGATGCACTTGTGAGACGAATCGCGGTCAAAATCAGGTTCGTTAAGAAGTTCACCTTGTTCTCGTCAAAGACTCCTCGAAAGGCCGAGAAGGGAACTTCTTGAGCAGGATCAAAAACGCTTAAGTCGCCATCGAAATCACGACAAAGAACTTCACAACTTGCTCGTTTGTCGATAACAAAAACGAGCGGTTCATTTTCACCAAACCCACGAAGCTTGATCGCTTGCACACAGTCGAGCGCAAACTTACTTTTCCCAGATCCTGTATCGCCCAAGATAGCCGTGTGATTTGAAATGGGATTGGCAGCCCAAGAAAATCTCACAAGATTGTTCTCCCGCGATAAAAAGAGCTGCATCGGATTTTCCATTCCCCGATAGGAATCAAATACAGGTAAAAGCTTCGCGGCATCTTTGTTCATGATACGAATAAACCGCTGAGTTGAGTGATCGGCAGCGGGTGAGTAGAATAATGGAAGCGCATTCAGGCAAAGCCCAAACCCGATCATCTCTTCTTTGATAACCTCACATTCTAAATCGTTATGAAAAATGCTCGTTACCGCACGAGTTCGCTGATTTAAGATTTCTTCAGTTTCGCCCTCTACAATCACGCAAAAAGTCATGAATAAGCATCGTTCATCGTGGGCCAGCCGCTCTTGAATCTCTTTGATCTCTTGCTGCTGACGTCTGGCTCTGGCACTCGGGCTATTTTGAAGAAAGAATTCTTTCGTATCGAAATAGCTTTTGATTTTTGCAGGTTTCGGAAAACTGAAATTCAACGAAAGCTTGAACGGAAAGTTCAAAGTAAGAAAATTCGCAGTCCCCCCAGGAGTCACGCGCCGTGGACTTGTTTTAAGCGTGATCGTTCGGGTTTTGATTCCCTCACGCTCAAGTCCCTCAAAACTTCCAGTAGGCCCCGCATACACAATCTGCTCTGAAACTGAAATATGTGGATTAAACGGTGCAAAATCGCGTTCAAGGTATTCCTTCGGGTTAAAAAACCTACGGAGGAAATCCACAAGATCTGCGCCATCAACTCTCGTGACCGGAACTTTTGAGCTATCTACAAATTGCGCAAGGATTTGTGAGAACTCGGAAACCTCACGAGTCATTTCATTCATCGCATCGAACAAAAGTCCTTCGCCTCGCTCCATGAGGCGCAAAATTTCTTTTTTTGACTCTTTCTCTGGGAAATACCGAATCGACAAAAATGCTTTTCGTCTCATCGGCGAAAGCTGCTGGTTTTGCCCTTCGCAAAATCCCTTTAGTGTTTCAAGACGAGCTTCATAAATCTCTTTTGAAACAGGGTGAGCATTTTTAAATCCGCTCACTTCAAAATTCCAGATCGGATCACGAGCAGGGATGTGTGATTGATCGAAAAGAATTTGCAGCGTGCATTTCTCTGGCAAGAAAAACCACGACTTCAAACTTTCAACCATTTCTACAATTCGACCAGCCTCAATGGGCTCATGCTCAATAAGGCCTAGTTCAAAAATTGCCCCGAGAGAGCCATCTTTAAGAACAAACATACGGGCTTCGTCGAGGTACTCTTCGTATGGGATAAGTTTTGCGAATGAGTCGGGACGCTCGTATAGGAGTCGATTAAATTTCTCACGACTTGCAAGAATTGACTCTAAGATATCGTCAGGTGATTTTTTAATTCCAAGCATACGCAGACCTCTTTCGTTGGTCTGTCGCTCGCCTGGGTGTGGTAGAGAGACTTTTTTTAAATTTTCTGAGGGTCTTTTTGGTAGAACCCTATTCTGATGGCTACTTGCTTTTTGGTTTAATTTTGGGCTTTTCTTGAGTGCGCCTTCCTTGCTTGGCTTCAGTCTTTGGAACTGAAATTTTCTTCATCTCCCAAGTTTCTTGAGAGGCCACAATTGAAAGCCAAGCGCCCCAGAAGTAATCCTTTGAGGGAAGCTCTTTTGCGTGAAGCCATGCCACAATTACTTTTTCTGGAATCCTGGTCGGAACGTACTTCACACTTCCGCTTCCCATCATATTCATCGAGGGTGCTGTGAAGCCATAACCAGCTCTTTCCTCAAGCAAAGATTTTTCAGGAGTGCTCGCACAACCGAAAATAAAGCTACTCAAGAACGCGACTGAAATAAGAATAAATACCCTGTTCTCCATTTGCTTTCTCCTTTCTGAAAAATTCCTCTGGCAGACTCACTTTGTCTTTCATGACGATCCAGATATCTCGACCCGAACTGATAGAAACAGTTGGTGCAAGGCTCTGCGCTTGTTGTAAATACCACTGAGCCACCATGCCTGCGGCATTTGAGGCTCCGCCTGCCACCGCAGCCTTACCAACGTCGCCCGTAAGAACCGATGAGCTTCCGCCAAGAGCGTTTGTACTCTGAGTAGTTTGCGATGCTTGGACAGCTTTCCCGACGCCTTCTACAACACCAGCAATGAATGCCATCGCAGCCACTCGGCCTTGCTTAGAGTTCACTTGTCCTTTCATGGCAAAAGATCCGTCCTTATCATCTGCGACAAAGCCATTTACATCGCGCTCAAACATTTTTCCCTTCTTTGAAACACAGCTCATCTTTGTGGCCTGCATTTGCACCCGCTCGGTCGAAAGATCTCCTTCGGCTTTTGCGATCATGAAGCAGCCAGAGAGATCAATTTTGTGATCGTTCGGTGCCACATACGAAAAATCGAGCACCATCAGAACGGGATAGGTCTTTCCCTCTGGGACATCGACGCCTGTTAAGACCTTGGCTTTGACGTAACTCCCAGAGGGCAACATCACGCCGTCGGTTTTATTCTCAGCCTTCACCGGGAATGCAATAAGATCAGGTCCCTTACTCCGAGAACGAAGGACACCGCGAGGTTTAGTCGCGACTCGTGAGTCTTCGGCATCTCCCTGGGGTGGATAGACCTGAATTGCGCTCTCACCCGGTGGCGCTGCAACGGTGCTCGGGTCTTGTGGTGCAATCCCAAGATTCGAAGGCGGCAACTTCGGCGCTAAATCTGATGTCTGCGTAGCTGTAGTTGTCTTTGATTCCTGAAGCTTCTTTTCAAGCTCAGCGAGTCTCGCTTCAAGTTTTGACTGTCCATCGAACATGGCTTGAGTTTTCTGAGAAAGAAGCTTCTCGCGCCCATAGTAGAAAGTGCTCTCTCGGTCATTCAAGATGCGGCCATTCTGAAAACTCAAAGTGGTGGACTTCTCAACGAATTTGCTCTCACTTTTACTCGAAAGCCCAACGACATTGAAAATCAGCAAAATGCCAATTACTCCAATCCCCACAAGAATTGGCTTTTGCTGAACATACTGCTTTAGCCGCAGTTCATGTTTTTTCCAGTCAAAGGCCTTAAGCCGATCCATAATTAGATTTGCCTGCATAGCTATTCACCTTTCTTTGCCGTGTCGTCTGATTCCATTGCTAGAATCACGTCGCCACTTGAAGCTGTGTTTTTTGCAACCACGCGGACGAGGGTTTCACTTGTACCTTTGCCTTTTGGCGTAAGTTCCGTCTCATCACTCTGAGAGAGGATCGCAAGGTTTGGATCACCTACAGTAATGTGCCTTACATCTACCTCGACAAGTTTTCGCCAGCTTGTGTTCGTCACCCTGAACACATAGCCGTTAAAAGGTGAGCCCTTGTAAATCCGGATCAACTCCACACGAGCGTTGTTAGTTTTTGACGGAAAGGCTTGAGACGTTTTACTGATCTTGTAACCAGAGATCACATCGTCATCTCGCACCATCGCTTTTAGCAGTTCCACTTCCGTCATATTGGAAGCTGCGCTTTGTTCATCTGCATTCAAGGCATCACGGGGTCTAAAATCATAAAACCCATCTGCCGCGGGATCTTTTGGGCTCACGATGATCTTTGTCCTTACGATGGATTTATCGGATAAGAAAAAGTTCACTTCCGTCACACCATTTGTGAATCTCGGCTTAATCGAAAGATCCGTGTACGTTGCATCTTTGTCGTTGGCAGGGTTGATTTCAAAACGACTTGCACCCGTGATTGTTTGAACAGGTTTTGTAAAACGAAAAATCTTTGGACTTCCGTACTCAAGACGAATTTGCTCAACCCCAGAACCATAGCTTACAATTTTTGCTTCTGCGTGAGAGACGAGCATCATCGCAAGCGTAAGAATCAACATAAAATAAAGAGCCATAAAAATACGGACGATGATCTTTTTTAAAAATAGCTTCATGCCGTCTGTATCTGAATCGATTCCGATCCAATTTGTATCAACGATCATTCTTCTTACCTCCGCTGGCGTTTGGTTTAAATCCATCAGCACGCCCACGCTTTAGGCTTGTGATTTCCAAGTACCATTCCTTCCCTTTTAAGGGCGGCACGAGTTTCATCGTCATCTCAATCACTTCATCAACGCGACCAAGGCTTTCGCTGTTTGAATACCGTTCCCGCTGTGCAACCGCTGTGACCTTGTAATAGCCCTCATCAGTTGTAGTGACCTCACGATCAGTGATACGCAGAATTTCCGATATATTTTCAGTCTTTACCGTCTCGCGCCATTCCCTCGCTTCTTCTTCAAACTGAATCCGAAGTTCTGGCGTCATAAACGTCGAGAGCCGCTTATACTGCTCATCCACGTTGGCAGCGTTGATGTTCCCAATCATAGATAGAAAACTCAGCGCGGCGTTCACGACGTAGGTATCAGACACAGATTGTGGTGAAGCCGTAGTGAAATCCATTACCCCAGGTGCAAGGATGTATTCCTTCTCCCGAAGTTTCGTCTCGAGGCCATGAATCTCAATTCTTGAAATTCCGAAGTGCATGGCAAACGCCGCAAGATGAATCGCTAAAATATATTGAAGCGTCATCTTCTGCTTTATCATCGAAGCTTTAAAGGCCACATACTTCGGAAGAATTCTGAGATCGACGCCCTTATAAACCCCAACCGGAGGAGTTGCGATTTGCGCTGCCTCAATTCCCTTGTCCATCGCTGTTATCATCTCGTTTAGCCTTCCGTTTAGGTTTTGCCTCAAGCTTTGGAGCCTCTGGCTTTTCAACAACATGGTTTTGAGCGATAACATCCAGGTACTTACGAGGCAGAATCCAAGTTTCAATTTTCTCAATAATCCAGAAGCGCCCATCCCGAGATATTTTCGCACGCATGTCGAAATTGGGTTTTCGTTCAAAGCGTTTTGGCTTTTCGTCGCCGTCTTGCATAGAGCCTCCGTTAGTTCGCTGTTTGTTATTTCCATTTTTATGATCCCTTCCTTAGTCAGAAAATTTCCTAGTGCCCTTTGGATTTAAAATCCCTGGCAGCTCCATTCGAAGATTCGTGTGGGGCCAGTGAAAGAAAATTCCTTTCGGATACTTTCTTTTAATCACTGGCCCAAATCCCAAGCACAAAGCTAAAAGCGTGAACATCGTTCCCCAGGAGTAGAAAAGAACTCCGAAGATCAAGATGATGAAAAGGGCCAGGAACACATCCGACAGCTCCCAGAAGTCAAAAACCATAATCGGTGAGTCAATCGTCTGACTCACAACTGATGAATGTCGTGCTTTGAGAAACTCCTGCTTACGCATAAGCTCCTTTCGCACCAGTTGGCAGGGCTTGCGAGAAAACCCCTCCGCCGCCACCAATGTCGAAAATGTTTTTGACCCAAGTAGGAGCCGTTCCGAGAACAAGCGCTGCCACGATACAAAGGACTGCGATTCCAAACCTTTGCTCTTTTAAATTCCACCCGGCAGACATCACGCACAGACCTGCGAAGATCCTGGCTCCCCAGGAAAACAGCACAGAGTCCACAATCCGAAGCAGCGTTCCCGCCGCTTCAAGCTTGTCACTAGCATCTGCACCAGGAATTTTAGTTCCGGCAAAGGCACTTGAGTGTGCGAGGCACACCATCAGAACTGCGATCACAATGAAGAAGAACCATTCTTCGTTGTGGCGCGGATTTGGGCTCTTGATTGTTGATGCAGGAATCAACGATCCACCCCATAAAAGACGTTCTCCGAGCATAGGTATCTCCTAATCTTGCTCGAAGTCAGCTCGCCTTTGTGGTGGTAGAGAGACTTCTAATTTTTAAAATATTGAGCCGTTGTGGTTGTGGCTCGCATCTTTTTCTAAATACGACTGGCCGCTTTTAACATCCGTAAAATTTCTTCAAGACTGTGATACCCCTGGATTGCGGGAAGCAAAGCCTTTCGTTTAGAGTCTGCGACCAGTAAAAATGGAACTCCAGAAATGTTGTGCTTTTTTAAGTCCGTTGGATCAGCACGAGCTATCGAAACAATTTTTTCTTCATCGGGCACAACCCCTCGGTCAACTTGCAACGCCTCAACAACAAAGCCAGAGGCCTGAAGCTGCTTAAGCACCCCAAACATTCGACGGCAATGAGGACAGGTCGATTCAAAATACATCCGAACCTTAAAACGAGTGGGATCTACCGCTACATCAGGCTCCTTCTTTGAAGGTAGGACCGGCGGCTTAGGCGTTGCCTCACTCACAGTTGGATTAGGATCTTTTAAAGACCCATTCTTTACCATGTACTCCTGCATTCTTGCCTGAAGCCTTGTTTGCAGATCGTTCTTCTTCGCCATCAGCTCGAACCACTGTTTGATGTTTTCATCAGACGGGTTTCTCGCAACTTCCATAAATGGCTCGGGCGGGGTGTAGTCTCCCTCTTTAAAGAACTCCTTGTTCTTTGGATCGAGATAAGTCTTCCAAGGAAATTTCTCATCAGATTTTTCCTTTGGAGTTATAGTTGCAACTTTGGTTTCCGGCGCATTTGTTTTTTCACCCCAGAAATCGATCTTCGATTCAAAATACTGGAGTTTATCAGCCGCAAAAACCTGAGCTGAAAAACAAAACATCAAAATCAAACTAAAGATTTGCACGCCATACCTCCTCGCAATCTATTTCTCCCAAAAGCGCTCGATGAATTCGAGCGTCTTGTAACGACTGAAAAACCTTTGGTACTTTCACATTATTTTCTAAAGCAAAAGTCGCCCACTCTAAAGAGGGCACTCGTCCTTGAATGCCATTTGCACAACGCTCACATCCTTGTGCGTTTCGCGTCTTAAGGCTTTTTACCTCGGTAAATCCTTGGGCCTTAAACCACTGAACACATTCGTCCGTTGGAATTTCACAGCAGTGCTGACAAACTTTTTGTTCAAGCCTTTGAGCAATGGAAAGTCTTAAGTTCGATTCAAGCGAAAGTTTTTCGACATTTAGTCCGCGAAGGCGCTCGATCACTTCCATTGATCCATTCGCGTGAAGAGTCGTAAAAACCAGATGGCCCGTTTCTGCCGCTTGAAAACAAAGCTTTGCAGTCTCTGCGTCCCTGACTTCTCCCACCAAAACCACATCGGGATCTTGCCTAAGAACAGCCCTCAGCGCGTCTGCGAAAGTCATTTTTTGACTCACTTGAACTTGGTTTAAGCCTTCGATGCGATACTCAATAGGATCTTCAAGCGTCACAATATTGAGACGACTTGGTTCAAGTGCTTTAAGCAAAGCATAGAGCGTTCTTGTTTTCCCGCTTCCCGTGGGACCAGAAATTACGACTACGCCATCTTCAAAAGTAAGTGCTTTTTGAAGCATCGTTCGCTCAAGATTTTGAAATCCAAGTTTTTCAAGATCAAAACTTGCATCAAGGTCTAAAAGCCGCATGACAACCTTTTCCCCGAAGTGAGTCGGAAGAAGACTCACCCGCAGATCGAGTCTCAATCCCGGAAGAGAACTTCTGCCGTCCTGAGGCCGTCCGCTCACTCCAATTGAAAGACCAAAAATTCTTTTTGCTTCTAGAATCAGACTCTCTCGGTGTTCGACTGATATTTTCTTAAAGTGAATTAGATTTCCGTCTACACGAAATCTAAAATCCACACCAAATTCCGTTGGTTCAATATGAATATCAGAAGCCCCTCGCTTTTGTGCTGAAGCCACTATATCAAAAAGAAGTTTCGCGTAAGGACCTGAATCTAAAAGTAGCTGCTCAGACGTTCTTCGTTTTGCAATCATGATACCGTGTTGTGTATGTAAAGCGATGTCACTCATTTCATACCTCCGCACACAGAAGGGATCGCGAGACTTGCGGCCTTGGCTTGCGCCGCTGTCGGCAAGTCCTTACAAGTCACAGTCCTGCTCCAAATCGCAAACAAGTAACCTTTGAGTTTGCCGTTTGCGAGTCTCATCGTTTCCCGCGAATTCTTGATCGTCTCTAAGATCCCGACGTTTTGACCTTCGCGGAAACAAGAACTCGATTGAGGATAAATCATTTGCCATTTTTCATCAGGGCTGCTCGGCATCGAGTTTAAAACTTCTGATGAAAGACTTTTGATTCTGGATGCAACCATCAATGCTCCGGGCATCGACGCTGGTCCCGCGTAAGTGCCGTATCTCGGAAAGAACACACCCCAGCCGTTACAAACAGGGTGAGAGCTTGGCGGTAGCAAATCTAGTTTTGGAAACGAAAAGCTACAAAGGGCTGAATCTCCGCGAACCATGCCGCCACCGTCTCCGACAATTGAAGTGGCAGCGCCTGCAAGCAAGCATGCTTTGGGAGCCGCACCCCACGCTAAAAAAGCGGGCTGAAGCAGATCTCCTTTGCCTGTATTCCAGTGGCTTCCAAAATGCTCGCTCATTCCATCAAAACACATTTTTTCCATACGAGTTCCACCAGCAGGCATGGTCTTAAATACGGTCGATGCGAGTGGAATCGCAATTGCCCGAGCCTGAAAGCTCTGCGTGTCGTCATCTCCTTCAGCGCCAAATGGCAGGGGAATTACTTTGGCGAGTTGTGCTGCCGCTCCTGGAACGCCAGAGAAGTAACTCGTTCTTGTCTCGGGCCACACTTCAACAAAGGACTGTGGCACATAATACGAAATCAAAGCGCAAGGTCTCGGCGGATACCCACACATGCAAGCACCTACATTTAGCTCCAGGCACGAATTGAACGCCGGACTACCTGCAACCGTGCAAACATTTGGAATTGCCGCTTGAACATTTCCCGCCAGGAAGAGAAAAGCAGCTACGGCTCGAAGATTGCGAGCGAAATGCTTAATTCTCTCCGTAGCGCCTCCCTTCTTCGTAACTCTCAGCATTTCAAGCACCACCTCATGCTTCGTGTTGATGGCCTTAAGGAAATCAGGCTTCAGATAAAGTTTTAAAAACTTTGTCTCGATTCCATCAAACACCTGAGCAAACGCCTCAAAGGTGCGAAGCCTTGAAAATTCCCTCCCTGTGATTATGTCCTCTTTGCGAGTAGCGTGGCTGACAGATTCATTCAGACTTGCGTTCTGCGAATCAAACCCTCCGACAAGTAAATTCCTTTTTGCTGACTGCGAGCTCTCAGAAAGAGAGTGCGACTCAAACTCGCGGTCTTCCCTACCCGCAAGTTCTTGAAAGAGTTTAATCGTCTCCGGATCTGAAGAGTGGCATGCAATCCGAGTTCTGAAGTTCTGCATGAGAACAACAGCAGCTCTTTGGCTTCCGACAGAATCCATCAAAGAGCTGATAGACTGAGTTGCCACAATCACCGCAGGCTTCGACTCACGGGCCTTTCCGACAAAGGTGTCATCTCCGAGCGTGCCTCCACCGCCGCACGTTACGACGTCTTGGTACTCATCAATGATGAGGGCGTTCGTGCAGGATTTCTGTTGGTGCTTCAAATCAACGAGCAAGTTTAAAACAGCCTGCTGATAATGAAGCTTGATAAAGGTTCCCATCGAGCGAGCAAGGCCTGGCTGGTTGATGTCAAAAAGCAGAATCTTTCCATCACGAATCAAATCTTCCATTGATGTGATCGTGAGATTCTCCTTTGCAGGACAAAGCACTCGGTTTGCTGCATACTCCTGAAACTGATTTATAAACGCTGTACTTGTCGCAACGATCCCGGATCTTACGCGGTCTTCAAGCTGCGAGTATTCGTTTTCAAAATACTCCACAGCTCGCTCTATATTGAATCGCTCATCTTCCTTAAAAGATCCATTTGTCAAAACAGCCTTAAGTTCTTCGCCCAAATTTCCTTTTGCTGCTCGAACAATGCAGCGATAAAGATCCAAAAGCGTGAAGTAGCCGTGCTTGGCCGCACAATACACAATAGCGTTCTTAATCAGATTCGATGACGAAATATCCCAGAACGGAGAATCAGCCGACTTTCCCATGAAGTTCACAGCCGCAGCTCGCACCATTTCCGCAAGCTGCGTGAATCTCGATTCAGTGAGAGCATTCTCGCAGTACACCGGATTGAAACTGACATTTCCTTTAAGGGAAATCTTAACGATGCGGTCTCCAAGACCTGCTTTGCGAATGATGCATTCAGCCTCCGCTAGGAATGTCCGCTTCGGATCAATCGCTAAGATTGCAGGACAACCGCCATCTGATTTTAAAATCTGGCGCAAGTATGGAAGAACGGTTCCTTGTGTTTTACCACTACCGATGCTGCCAGAAATTAAAATGCCACCGTTAATGCCACGACTAGGGATCGTGACCCACTCCTCTTGTTCCTCTGATGTTAGGACTGCTCCATGTCCAAGTACTCCGGGTGTGGTGCCGAGAATCAACTCTCCTTTTTCAATAATTGGTTTCTCAAGTCTATATGTGTTCCCAATTGAAAATTTAATTCCGGCAATCACTTGTAGGATTGCGTAACTGAAAAGTCCTATAGCGACGCTTAAGTTGCTGCTCAAAATCTTGATCGTTAAAAAAGCCGTACTCATTGGAACTAGCTGAGCGAGAATTGCTTGCAATGAACCCGAAACTTGAATCTGCGCTAAGCTATATGCTCCGACACAAGTCAGAATTGCCACAAGCTCATTAGGACCGATTTTAAGTCTGCGCTGCTTCCCTTCCATGACTGCGAGTTTGCTGCCTTGCTTTTCAAGGTTGACCGTGCGCTTGATAAAGAGCGAGGCGGCTGTCACATTCACAAGCCCTGCTACAAACGAAACCCAGAATAGAACTGCATGGTTCTCCGCTTGTGTAAGGATCAGCTGCAACATCCCTGGATGCAGCCTGAAATATGTGAGATAGAGATAAACAAAACCAAAACCCACCAGCACCAACAGTGCGAGGGTTAGGGGAACGTCATTTTGTGTAGCCGTGCTCTTTGTTGCCATTTAGACCCCCGAATCGTCTTTCATGTTCCCGTTGATATGAGCGACCGCTTTCAAATACTGAAGCATTTTAAGAACCCGCAGAGTTTTTCTCTCCAAAGACCTGTTCCTTGCTTTTTCACCAGATGACACTTGACCTAAAAGTTTTAAAAAAATTTGTTCGATAGTTTCTTCCATAACCCCTCCTGAGTTTTTTATTTGGTTATTTGCACTGAACTTCAAATTGCTGTGGCACGGAGCTGCTTGAAGACCCACCGACAATGGTTTCGCTCTGATTAAAAACAATACCGGAAGCGACATCCTGTAGTTTCAGATCAATCGCCGGTTGGCCGTTGAATGTGAGGGCTGTGCCGACCCCAAGATTTTCGAGAATTAGATTTTCATCTACGACAGACCATTTTCCTGATTGCTGATCGGTCTCCAGAATTTCAGAGGTATTGCTGCTAATATCTGGACGAGGTTTAAGAATTTCCAAATACGCTGTGTAGGTATTGTCAGTTAGCAAGTAGAGCGTCACCGACACGTTCAAGTTTCGATCGGACGCAAGAGATGAAATATTGTGTGAACTCGCAAAATGGTAATACCGGGGATAGTTTGCGGAACAAATACCAGCAGCGAACAAGAACTTTTTGTAGTAAGCTTCATAAGAGACCTCTCCCACGGGTGTTGTCTGTTTAGTCACTGATGTTGTTGAACTAGACCCACTGTCTTTTGCGCAGGCCGAGAGTGAAACGGCCAAAGCCACGAGCATGATTTGGACTTTGCCTTTTAGTGATTTAATATTTTTCATAATTTCCCCATATTTAAGTTATTTTTCCGCTTCAAATTCTGTAGATCAAACTTCTTCGAGCTTTTGCTTTGGGCTCACATAGCGTTTGTTTCTCGGCCAGTCTTCGACCCCTTGAAATTTGCCGTTATGGAAAATGAACCTGAAAGTCCCGTATGAGAAATCCACTCCATGCTCACCCGCATATTGTTTTTGTAGCCGCCTTGCTGCCTCTTCCAAAATCATTTCATCTGAAAGTCTCTCAAGCTTCTGACTATTTTCCGTCATCATGACGCCACCATTCCTTGTGCTAATAGTTTTTCGAGCCTTTCGATTTCCTCAGTCAGTAACCTATTTGAAACCAGCTCTTTGACTGAAAGCGATCCATACCAATTTCTGATTTCGTCTCTGATTTTTTTGACAGCACCCTCCGTTGGTAGATCTTTGGTTTTCACTTCTTTGTCTTTATTTTTTTCTTTGGCCTCCATTGCCTGCTCCTTTAGTTAAAAGATTCCTCGATATTGAATTGCTTTTATGCGTGCTTGCTCGATTTGCTCCTGCATAGGTGGCGAGACGAAAAGTACGCACGCAACTGCGCGCACTGCTCCCAAAAGTGCTCCCCATATCCGAAGCTTTCTAAGCCATCGCCAGACATATTTAAGCTGCTGAAGCCAATTGAAAGTCGAGGCCCAAGCTCTTTCTTTAAATTTCACAAGACCTGCATTTTCCAATATCGGATTATCTAACGACATAGATGCCGCAATTGTTTGCGTGATCATGCTGCACTTCCTTTTTTGAATTTTGTTTTCGGCTGTATTGATGTCTTCGCAGTGAATGCCTTGGCATCCCTGGTAATGCTTTGTTTGACTGCTTGTGCGGCCCAGGGCGGAATCGGCAAATCATCGCCACACAAATTTCTATGCTGAAGAAGATCCGGCGCGTAGTTGCAGTGACCGCAGTGCGAGTGTGTTGCTAATTTCTCTAATGTCTTCTCGCCACATCGCGGACACGTTTTTAGTAAACCCATTTTTTGCTCCCCTGTTAGTGAGAACCATTTCTTGGTCCTCTCACCTTTTAGAATTGCAAGGGCACAGCCACTCACAGACAGGGGATAACTTATTGAATTTGTTAGCTTTGAATTTCATACAACATCATCGGAAAAGCTCGATTCGTCGAGATCTCACCAATCACTTGGGAAACGACAGACTTGCCCGTCGAGAATTCGCCAAAAAATTCTAATCGCAATTTTATGGTGGGCAAAGATGTCGAAAAGTCGCCAACGATCCCTCTAGTCCGTTTAAACGCAATTATACGATCGTCTTTTTGGGGAAACCGCGCTTGGAAAGCAGAAAGGCCTTTCTGAAAATTCGACGAAATATTCGAAAGCTCGTTTAGAATTTAAATCTCGAATAAATTTTCAAAAATGAAGTCGTCTCTTTCGAAGACTTCTCCGGCCTGAACTGCTATCGGATTTTTGAATATTGGAATCTCATATATAAACGAATGAAACTTGCCACTCTCTCCGCACGGATCAATGTCCTTGGGAAGGTCGGCATAAAATTTAGGCCGCGAAGCTTGCAGGAAGCTTCCATCGACCCACACAAGTAATATTATACGTCCGCGACGCGACTAAGTAGTGATCTCAAGGAACTATCAACTCTGCGCTTTAAATCCTTTTTGCCTTCAGCCTCATCTCTTTTTGTTACCGCATCCATACTGAGCCAAATTCCAAGAGCCTGACACTGACTCCTAAGAGAAGTACGAGCAACACCTAGCTTACGCGAGGTTTCTGACAAATTCTGATCGCAGGCCTGGTAGGTTTTGAGGATCAGAGATCGAGCCTCATTTTCATGTCGAGCCGTCATCTCATCCAACGACTCAAGCAAGTTCAATGTTTTGCTCGACACGCCGGCATCTTCTAACTCACCATACTTTTCGATATGCTCGGGAAGAATGATATACCCCTCAACTAGCACGGAAAGTCTTTTAATCAGATTTTCAAGCTCACGAACATTTCCAGGCCATGAATACGCTCGAAGCATATCAAGAGCGTCTGGATGAAATTGCTTTGCGATTTTATTCGCATCTTTGGCGCAATATTTATCCAGGAAGAACTCACATAGGACCTCAATATCTTCTGGACGCTGGGCAAGAGTAGGAAGATCAATTTTAATCTCCTTGATTCGATACATCAGATCGACAAGAAATTGATCTTCAGAAACCAAATCTTTTAAAATTGGCTTTGCGGCAAAAACAAGTCGAACATCAACAAGCTTCTCGGCACTTCCGCCGACTCTTCGTACTTTTCTTTCTTGGATAAATCGAAGCAGCATTGCTTGAGCGTCTGATCCGAGGTGATGGACTTCATCTAAAAAAACTGTGCCGCCATTAGCAATTTCAAGAAGACCTGCTTTTGATTCGGCTCCCGTGAATGCGCCACGCTCACTTCCAAATAATTCGCTAGCAATCAGTTCTGATTTTTTAAATTGCGTACAGTCTATTGTTCTAAACTGCTTATCACGGCGTAGTGAGTTTTTATGAATCGCTTGTGCAATCAGTTCTTTTCCCGTGCCCGTCTCACCAACTATCAAAACGGAAAGATCCGACGCTGCGGATTGAAGAACTAATTCGGCAGCGGCTTTCATAGAGTTGTTTATTGAAACAACTCCGATTCTTTTTAAGACCTCCGGCACCATTGCCACTCGTTGCCTTCGGTTTTCTAAAAAACCACCAAACTTTGAGCGGAACTTCGTTAAAGCTTCAGAAATAAAAATTTGAAGCTTCTCTTGCTGGCCTTTGAACTCCTTGTAAATGAACTTATCGGCTCCATTTTTGAGCCAGAGACGCAAGCTCTCAGGGCTAGTGTCTCCCGACATCATCACAACTTCGATATAGGAGTTCACCCGCTTAATTGGCTTGATGAAGTCCGCTCCCAAGGTCAGCTTGTCAGGAGCTTCTCTGAAATGGTGATCCATAAAGACCAGAAAGACGTTGAATGGATTCTCTTTTATGGACTGAAGTGCCAGTTCTGGGTGAGCGTGAAACTCGACCGAAAAAGCTCGATCCTGACCAAACACCGAATTAAGAGAAAGCTCTAAGCCCTGGCGAAAGCAGCTTTCGTCATCTACAAATAGAACTCTTGGTGTTTCCATAAAAACCCTCCTTTAAAAACTTACGCCTCTTTTATCGCTAAACTTAGTCGAACATTCGCGGTTAACTTTTTAGATAAATCCATTACTACAGGCAAAATAATTTTCACTTCTGCTCCAAAGCCTTCTTTTGAAGACAAGAGGACTTTCCCATTATGCTGTTCGATTTTTTTCTTGGCCCATTGAAATCCAAGACCTTTTCCATCTGGCTTTCCGTAGGAGCCGCCTTTATCCATGATGCATTTTAAAATTTCTTCTGGAATTCCAACACCGTTGTCAGTGATTGAGATGCAGCAGTCGCCAGAGCTTTTTGTGTAACTGATTTGTATGTTCCCATTTTTAGGAACCGCTTGAATTGAATTGTCGATCAAGTTCGAAATAACTCGCTTAAAGTCACTGATCCTCATCTCGACAAGTGTGTCTTCACTTGCGAGATTTCCAACTACAGCGATATTCGAATTGTGTTTACAGAGCAGAGATTTTTCAGAAATCATTTCATTCAAGGCAAGGCTCACAGACATGGGCAGTTTCTGTATCGAAGATCTCACCTCACTCGCTTTGTGTGACGGTGTGTGATTGCTAATGACGTCGTCAGCGATGTCGCTAATCCTTTGAGCCGAATTGTTCAGAACGCTCTTAAGATTTGGATCAAGCTGATTCTGAGCCGCGTGAAGTGCCATTTGAAGTCCAACCACGGGCGAGCGAATGTCATGCGCAACTTGCCTAGCCACATCGAGTGCTGCTTTTGCTTCAACGGCAGCCTTTGAAACTTCAAACTGATGACTCAAGCTCTTCGCTAGCGAAAAGAATTCGCTAATCTTGAACATCGGTATTTCTTGTGGATTGTCAGATGGAGCCTCAAGAATTTTAATAAGCTCGTTGAGTTCTTTTCGAATCCGCGAAAACCCAACAGAAAGAACCAGCAGGAGTGCCAAAGAAAGTAGAACAAATCCAACCACGTTCTTCCCAAGGTTCTTCCATGTATTTTCAATTAGGTCTGAGTTGTCAAAAATGATGGCCAAGTGGCCCATGTGATTTGATCTATCTTCAGAAAAATAAAGGTCTGCATCCATCCGGTTAAGCCCAGAACCTGAAAAGGTTCTATTTTTATTGCAGCTTTCGATGGTCTCAGAAATGGATTTGATTTCGATACATGAAATTTGAGAATTGTGTGACAGTTCGTCGGCGCGGATTCTTGCCTCAATCAGACTTCCTTGGATAAGCGGTTGTCTAATCACCGCAGCAAAGGTCTCAAAAGTCAGTCGCTGACTATCTAATCTTGAGGCCTTGTTCGTCTGATAATCGTTCCAGGCAAAAAGGGCGCTGATAGAGGTACTCACCAACAAAACAATTGGAACGAGTAACCTCAAAAAGTAACGATTGATAGATCTCATCCGAGAACTCGTCAAAGGTGCCACTACTGCTCCTTTACCGCATGTAATCGTGGAGTGTAGCGATAGGTCGCCTCCTCAGAGATCATGTTGGGCTGCCCAATGATAAAGAACGGTATGCGCCAGCCAGGAACCATAAGCTGATCCTTGCGAAGTTGCTCATTGATCTGTTGGAAAAGTTCACTTCTCGCGGTCCAATTTTCCTCTTGCCTAGCTCGCTTATATTTTTCAGCTAAGTTCGGACCAATGTAAGTTGCAAAATCTTTCACTAAAAACGTAGGGAGAAGAGCGATAAAACCCTCTGGATCGTTAAAGCCACCGGCCCAACCCGCGAAAATAACATCAGGCTTTTGGTCGGCAATCTTTCCCATCTCTGACGGCGAGATCTTAATTACTTCAATTTTAAAACCATACTCTTTAGCCATTGCCTGAACATCGTTGGCCGCTAGGAAGTCATCAAAAGTAGCGCCAATAAAAGCCAGGCGTAGAGGTTCGATGGTTTTAGATTTCTTGTGATGAACCGTCGGCGCGTGAGTTGTCGCAAGATGACCTGCAACTCCTTTTGGAATAACGCCTGTTGCTCGTTCAAGAGCAAGTTTTTTGCATCCCTTGTCCAGAATTTCTTCGATTAAACCCATCGCACGGTTGCGCGTCTCTAACGAAGAAAAATGAGCACCGTGAGGATGCCACCACGCAGATGTTTGTGCATAGCTGATTTGGTTAATGGCCTTGAGCTTTTCAAAACCTTTAACTTTTTGCATTCCAGTTTTTGTTGAAAGAGTCACACCTGGAGCGTAGTCAGGAAGTTCCGTGCTCGGAACATTCATATCGCCATCGGCGAAAAACACAAGCTGCCACTCACGAATACTGATCGAAGACGCTTGCGGATATTTTTCATTTACTTCGAGGTCCCATTTGTCACCGCGCTTTAAGAGACGGTAAGGGCCTGAACCAACTATAGGCTCAGCCGATTCTTTGGCAAAGCTCCAGCCAATAGGAACAACGCCAAGTTGATCTCGGCTTAACGCTTTGAGAATTGAGACGTTGGCCTCTTTTAATTTAATGACTAGAACATCGGATGTCGGAGCCTCTACATTTGAAATGCTGCCTAAGAAATTACTGGACTGAGATTTTTTTGAAATGACTCTCTCAATCGTATACTTGATGTCCTTAGCTTCAAGTTTCTGACCGTTTGAAAATA
>JAYVPD010000069.1:0-31156 GCA_043757515.1 Pseudobdellovibrionaceae bacterium | reverse complement strand
AAACGTCTCTGTCGTGCAGTCGTAGCTCAGCTGGATAGAGTACCTGACTACGAATCAGGTGGTCGCAGGTTCAAATCCTGCCGTCTGCACCAATTTTTGTCATTTTGATTTTCTAAATATAAAATAGCCAAAATCCCCAATGGCTTCAAGCGACGCTGTTGACTATTTATACTACATAGAGTCTAAGCTCCTTGACGATCATTAAAGGGGATTTTATGAATTCGAAAAAATTTATGTTTATAGCGATTATTTTATGGATTTTCGGGGTTAATGCTCAACAACGAGCAAGTAAATTAATGCCGTTAAGCGTGAATCCTGCTGCAATAACAGTTTCAGGCGTCTCAGCGGGTGGCTTTATGGCTGTTCAGATGCACGTAGCGCTGTCTAGCGTGTTTAAAGGGGCGGCTTCGGTTGCTGGTGGAATTTATTGGTGCGCTCAAGGCGATGCGATGGCGGCCCAATCAACCTGCATGAAAAGCCCTGCTTCGTTGACGGTAAATACGTTTTTACAGAAAGCAAAATCAGACGAAGCTGCTGGAAAAATTGAAAAATTAGACAATATCAAAACTGCCAAAATTTTTATTTATGCAGGGAAACAGGACACGATTGTAAACCCAGTTAGCAGCAATAAACTTTACGAATTTTATTCGAAACTGACTCCCGCGGCCAACATTAAATACAAGAACGATGTTCCATCAGGGCACGGCTGGGTAACAAATCATTTTGGCGCCGCTTGTGGTTCACAAGTATCTCCTTGGATATCTAACTGTAACTATGATTTAGCAGGCGATTTGTTAACGCAAATGTATGGTCCTTTGAATCCTCCGGCGCCACCGTCTCCGGATCTTAAAAAACAACTTTACACATTTGATCAAAGTGAATTTCAAACGAGTATGCCATCATTATTTCAAACAGGCTTTGTTTACATTCCTAAGATGTGTCAAACCCAACGCAGTGGCTGTCGATTGCACGTGAATTTTCATGGCTGTCAAATGGGTCCCAATTACATTCAAGATAAATACGTGGCTAATACGGGCCTTAATGAATGGGCTGAAACAAATGGAATCATCGTTCTGTACCCACAAGCGAACGCTAGTATCGGCAATCCGTATGGTTGCTGGGATTGGTTTGGCTACACAGGTGCCGACTATGTAAATAAAAATGGGCCACAAGTTATCGCTATTCAAAAAATGGTTTATCGCCTTTTAGGCAAGTTCTAATACCAGATATAAAAATAATTTAGTCAGATCCAAAGCAGGGGAAGCCTCCCCTGCTATATCAAAATGAGACAGTCCTATAAATTAATGTAAATTTTAAAATAGACCGATTAGGAAGCATGCTGAAAAAGGTAGCTTTCATCTTAGTTTTATCTATTTTGTTGCCCGGTTGTTACATGACTGCGGATATAAAGTCGGCTGGCTTGAACACTACGTCTGCGGGATCCTTTCCCAAATACACGTCTGTTGAAGTTGTCTCGGGCGGAACCAAATATGAAACGACTGCATTACACGGTTACAAAGTACGCCACAGTGTTGGGGCGCTTTTCAGCAAACAAGCCGCAACTACGCCTCAGGGATATAAAGTGTATTCTCAAATTCAAGGTCGAATCTCTGCCGACGAAGACAAGCAATAAAAAAATGTCGCAGACTTAAACAATCTTAACTTCTTCAAAACACAAAGCGTCTAAATTATTATTCTAAAAAAAGTTTGAGTTGAAAGATTTTATCAGGGACACTCTTTGAAATCTAAAGGAGGGGTCCTTGAAAATATTCAGCGTAGCTATATTGATGTGTATTTCGTTTTTAAACAATAATTTTGCCCTTAATAAGGCTCAGGCCCAAACGGCGCCGTTAAAAGAGTGGACTGTGCTAGTCTATTTGAATGCGGATAATAATCTATATCAGTTTGGATTTTTAAATATTGCTCAAATGGAAAAAATTGGATCTACAAACGATGTGAACGTTGTCGTACAATTCGATCCAGAGCCGTCAGGCATGCCAACGAGTCGCTACTACATAACAAAAAATCCAAATCCAGTGAGCGGTAAAATTACCTCTCAAGTAGTGGGAACTTTGCCAGAAACAGATATGGGCAGTCCAAAAACACTTTCTGAATTTTTAGCTTGGGGCGTGAAAACATATCCGGCCAAAAAATATGCAGTAATCATTTGGAATCACGGCAATGGTTGGCAAGGCGTTTCATACGATGATAACCCTTCGACACATCTTTCAATGCCCGCATTGCGTGCTGGTCTTGAAAGCATGAACTCGGTAGTGGCACAACAGCGAGGCGTTCGAAACATGGGTGCTCAAATCGATATTTTAAATTTCGATGCCTGTATTATGTCAGCCTTAGAAGTCGGCTACGAATTAAAAGACACGGCAAAAGTAATGGTTGGGTCTCAATTTAATGAACCAGGCGAAGGCGAAAACTACACATCATTTTTAACTCCGATGGTGGCAAAACCCACGATGGCTGCTCGCGAGCTAGGTGAAGTTTTAGTTTACCAGTACAGTTTAAACTACCAGAATCAATCTAACATAAACTATGCGGCAGTTGATTTAACTCGAATGAATAATTTTGTTGCTCAGTTTAATAGTTCTATTGGCGTTACGAATGGTTCGCCAAAAAAAGCAGACATGAAACGTGCCTACGGCAGCGGAAGTTTTGACTTGGTAACGGGACTTAATAATGCTCGGACGGCAGCAGCTTCTGATCCTAATGCAGCGGCAGCACTAGACACACTTCTCGCAGGGTATGGTTACCCTAAAGAAGCGACTCAGCGTATGTCAGGTCAAGAAGCTATGGCCATCGACATGACGGTAACTCGATTTTATCCAGGCGAAGTAAATTATAAACTTCAGTTGAACAGCCCTTGGCAAAAAGCGGTTTTGCAACAAACGGCGACAGGCCAATATGAATACAAATTTCCTCGAAAACCTGCGCAATATTTTGTGTCCGCTGTTGGCAGTTTGCGAGGACGACAAGTCCCTATTCGTGAGGCTCTGACGTCAGTTGTTCGCGATGGTGCGAATCCAGTTGTATTCCATAATCAGTTTCCAGATTCTAGTCCCCTAATTGCTGATTCGTATACTATGTCCACTAAAGGTGCTCATGGAATGACACTTTATTCATTGGCTGGCATGACGAGTGCGCGAAATCCATCAACGCAAAGCTTTGGTCAGACTATGCTTTCTTTGTACAAAGAACTCATGTTTGCAAAAACAGGTGCGCCTAATTGGACTTTGTTTTTCGGTCTATAGGACTGACTCAGTTAGCTAAGTAAAATCCTAACACAGAACTAGTTCGACAAGCGATACTCCCAAAGAGTATCGCTTTGTTTATTAAGGCCATCTAGGGGGTAAAAATGGTGAATCGATTTTTTCCAGTTGCAGCAGTGCTTGTTCTTTTTGCACTGGGTGCTGTGGCACTAAGTTCGTCATCCAAGTTTTCATTTAATTTCGCTCACCCACGTGATGTCCAAAACTGGGATAGTTTTGCAATTATGGGCGATGCGGGAATTCGCAACCCTACTACTGATCTTCTGCGAAAAACACTAGCGGACAATAAATTGAATAATTTAATTCTGCCTGGCGACAATTTGTACATCACAACATCGACCTACGCATCGACTTGGGATGTTTGGAAAAATGATGGATTTTTATTTCCCTTTGTAGCCATTGGAAATCATAATTTGGGTTATAGTAATGAAGTCGCTTATTTTCAAATGCCCAGTGAATACTATGCAAAAGAAAGCAAAGGTGCATTGTTTGTTGTTTTAAATTCCGACAACGAAGCCACTGCCGGTGAACAAATCGCGTGGGCCGACAGAGTATTGGCACAATCGCAATACCCTTTAAATTTTATCGTATATCATCATCCCACAGTAACGCTTTCTGGAACCCATCATTGGGAAGAAAAAAGAAATTTCCAAATGGGAATGCGTCAGATTCTGAAAAAGTATAAAAGCAAAATTACAAGTTTGCTTGTAGGGCATGATCATTCCGCCGGATTGTATACGCTGGATGAAACGCCTCTAATATTAAGTGGCGCTGCTTGGGAAAGCCGCGACATTTCGCTGCCTGCGCCGAAAGATAACGAGATTAATGTTCTTGGCTATTGGGCAACGGTAAATAAGGGATTTTGGTGGACTCGATTGGATTACAACGCTCTAACAAAAGAAGTGTATGTACATTTCAATCGCTTTGATAAGCAGCAAGACGTGTGTACGTTTCGGATAGTGCCAAAACCCATCGCTCAATCGCGGGGCTGTCTTTAGTTGCAAAGACTTAGGGAGGGGTTTGATACCCCTCTTTTGGCCCGATAGAAAAACTAAGACTATTTAGCTGGTACTATTTTGATGTAACTATTTTACCTTGCTCTTCTTTTTTTTCTTTTTACCTTTGCCTTTACCTTTTTTCTTTTCGCTTGCTACCATGCGATTATTTTTCTTTGACGCTTTAACTACTTTCTTGGACTTTTTTCGTTTAGCATTGTGCGATACCTTTTTGGACTTAGACTTTGATTTAGAAATCGACGCTTTCTTTCCATGACCTTTTTTCTTTGCCTCTGCCATGTTTGAAAAAGCAAAAGTGAAAACAAGCATTACCGCTAAAAATATATTCTTAATGTTCATTGGGCCTCCTATTGACTCGATATCGGTCTAAGTCTGGGAGACTTAAGTCTTTTCTTGAAATTGCCCTATGGGGCGACGTGTTGGATGGCTCTTTAGGGGAATTAACGATTCATTCTGAGACAGTGTGACTATTCAGCAAGACTATTCACGCGGACTATTCACCCTTATTATTCAATTATGGAAACATGTTCGCCCAGAGTTTCTAAAAGATCTTCAAGATAGAAAAACTCGGCTACGTGGCAGACTAAACGCCATTGCTCATTAAAAGAATTGTAAGCGAACAATACGCGGCTTTTGCTAGATATAGTGACGTCCACTTTATATAATTGATTTTTAAGCTCGCCGGCATAGCGAATTCGATCACTTTCAAAATGGCAGTAGTTTTGACTTGAGGTAATTTCATTGAAAGGTAACATTTTGCCGTCAGCAAAATAGTTCTCTTTAATTTTCACTGACGATTTAAAAAACGGTAAAAGTGGATCGATAAAATGAAATTTTAAACCCATACTAGCGATTGGTTTTAACTCCTGAGGTGAATATTTCGCCGGACTTTTAAGATTGAGTTCGTGAAGCCAACCCTGAAATTGATCGCAGAATGGTTTAATAGTGTTAAAAGAGAGAGTTTTACTGTCTCGAGTGCATTCAAGGTAATTGTAATTGAAAAAATACTGATTGCAGATTTTCTTTTTCGCCAATGCCGTTTCGAATAGTCGATCATCAGAATAGTTATTTGAGAAAATATCCTGCGACGCTTGATTAAATTCAATCTGCTTGTCTATGACAAATGTCGTAAGGTCCCGGCTGCACAAAGATTTAGTTCCACTTTTAATCAGTGTTGGCTCGCCGGATGGATCGGCCTTACTCTTGTCAGAAACTCGATTCTTTCCGCACTTTTTATCAAAATCTGTAGTATGAAGCCGAAGCTCGACTCCATTTAATTTGGACATACATTTTACGTCGCCGTATTTAGCATAAAAATCATCGCACGCCGTTTGAAATTCAGAACTGTCAGGCCAGTTTAACAATGCCTCGTAGGCTTTGGAAAAATCGTCACTGCAAGCGCCCCCATATTGTATTTGGGTGGGCTCGGGCGCCGTTACGCGGGTGCAATCAGCAAATGACAAACAGGAAACAATCAATACTAAAAGTTTTAGAAATTTCAAATGCATCTGAGGGGAAGTTTTAAATGGGTATATGAATGCGGTCAAGATCGGCTCTGACAATCCCAAATCAAGGCCAAAAAATGTCCTATTTTCCTATATTTATTTCAAAGGCCGGTTGGCCCTAAATGTAACCGTAAGTCGCAAATTTGGCAGAAATTTGGAGTTTTACAACCGACTACGCTGCCATTGAAACTGTATGGGTTTTATTCTCTGGCACGGGTATTGTTAATTAGTTTGGAAGAAATCGTGTAATTTCGATTGGGTAAAAGAAAATGAACAGAATCTTTACAGGTGTATTAATTATAACAGTTGGGCTTTTTAGCCAGGCTTTGCCTAAAAAACCAGCTAGTGCATTACCTTTAGTTGCTGTGAGTGCGTTGGTATCCCCTACTGTTCCTGCAAGTATCTTGTTAGCTAAGGCAGCTCCTGCTGGGGTCGCAAAGAGCTTTAAAGAATGGAAAAACGAAAAGGTCCAATTGGCCATCAAAAAAGTGACCATCACGAAGGCTCAAATTGAATACAAAAAGCTGAACAAACAGTTTTTACAGCGCTCTGAACCAGTGCCAGCAAAAGATATCGATGTCGAAAAGCTTGAAGCTGTCCTGAAAAACGATCTCTACTCTTTGGAAGTCGCTCAAGAGTTAAGCGTAACTGATTATTTTGCCATCTATTTAACCAAGCAAGACAACAAAGCAGACGCCTATAAAGAGGCCGCGCAAAAAATGACCGCCGATGAAGTCAACCAGCTAATCAGGGCCTACGCGGACTCCATGTTTCCTTCAAATGGCAGTGCCCCAGCGTCGATAAAAGCAGGACCTACAGTTGGCCCGACCGCAATGGAAAAACCGGACCAAATTCACTAGGCTGAAACCGTTGTCTATCAAGGACCTCAAGCCGATCTAATGCGCCACAACATGGGAATGTTACGAGCACTTAACTAAATCTTTTTAGTCCTTTACCTTGACACGTCCGAAGGGCGAATCATATTACTTCTGAATTGAAAAAACTTAATAGCGTTTGCTTTCCCGAAGTTTAATGCGGGTTCAAAGTAATCGTTCACAATGCCTTAGGAGGAATAATGAGCAAAGAAATCGGTGTAAGACCATTACACGATCGTATTTTAGTAAAAAGAATGGCTGAAGAAGAAAAAACCGCTGGCGGTTTGTTTATCCCGGATACAGCAAAAGAAAAACCTCAGCGTGGCCAAATCGTGGCTACGGGTAAAGGCCGGGTAACTGAAGATGGAAAAATTCTTCCTCTTGAAGTTAAATCAGGCGACAAGATTTTATTCAGCAAATACGCAGGCACTGAGCTTAAGCTTGAAGGCCATGAATATTTAATGATGCGCGAAGAAGATATTTTAGGAATTATTAATTAATTAAATTTTTTTAGGAGAATATAAATATGAGTAAAGAATTACGTTTTTCAGAAGATGCACGACATCTAATTTTAAAAGGTGTGAACACCCTTGCTAATGCAGTTCGCGTAACTTTGGGACCTAAAGGTCGCAACGTTGTTATCGAAAAATCTTTTGGCGCACCACTAATCACTAAAGATGGTGTGACTGTTGCTAAAGAAATCGAATTAGAAAATAAGTTTGAAAACATGGGCGCTCAGATGGTTAAGGAAGTTGCTTCTAAGACCAATGACGAAGCCGGCGATGGAACAACTACAGCGACTGTACTAGCACAAGCTATTTACAGAGAAGGCGCTAAAATCGTAACTGCTGGTCATAACCCAATGGCCGTAAAACGCGGGATCGATAAGGCAGTAGCCATCATCGTTACTGAACTTAAAGCGATGGCAAAACCTGTTAAGGGTTCTAACGAAGTAGCTCAAGTGGGATCTATTTCTGCAAACAACGATAAAGAAATCGGTAAAATGTTGGCAGATGCTATGGACCAAGTAGGTAAAGAAGGCGTTATCACGATCGAAGAGTCAAAAACTGCTAAAACAGAAGTGACCGTCGTTGAAGGTATGCAATTCGACCGTGGTTACTTGTCTCCTTATTTTGTAACTAACTCTGAACGTATGGAAGCGGTTTTAGAAAACGCTTACGTTCTAGTTTATGATAAAAAAGTATCATCAATGAAAGATATCATTCCTTTGCTTGAAGGCGTTGCAAAACAAAGCCGACAATTGTTGATCATTGCTGAAGATGTTGACGGTGAAGCATTAGCAACTTTGGTTGTTAATAAATTACGCGGTATCTTGCACATCTGCGCAGTTAAAGCTCCTGGATTTGGCGACAGACGAAAAGCGATGCTTGAAGACATTTGTTCATTGACTGGTGCGACTTTGATTTCTGAAGATATGGGCCGTAAGCTTGAACAAGCTACTGTTGCTGATCTTGGCGTGGCTAAACGTGCTGTTGTAGATAAAGACAACACTACTATCATCGATGGTGCTGGTAAAAAAGCAGACATCCAAGCGCGCGTATCTATGATCAAAGGTCAAATCGAAGAAACTACTTCTGATTATGACAAAGAAAAATTAAAAGAGCGCTTAGCTAAACTTTCTGGCGGTGTTGCTGTTATTCACGTAGGCGCGCCAACTGAAGTTGAAATGAAAGAAAAAAAATCGCGCGTTGAAGATGCATTGAATGCAACTCGTGCTGCGGTTGAAGAAGGTATCGTAGCTGGTGGCGGAACTGCCCTAGTTCGTGCGTCTTTGAAAGTTGATAAATCTAAATTTTCTGAAGATGAATCATGGGGCGCTCAGATCATTAAGCGTGCATGCGAAGAGCCTTTGCGACAGATTGCTCACAATGCAGGACTTGATGGCGCAATTGTTTTGGATAAAGTAGTTCAAAACAAATCAGCTTCATTCGGTTACAATGCATACAGTGATGAATACACTGATCTAATCAAAGAAGGCGTTATCGATCCAGTTAAAGTGGTTCGTTGTGCACTTGAAAACGCGGCCTCTGTTGCGTCTTTGATGCTAACTACTGAAACTATGATTGCTGAAGCTCCTAAAAAAGATTCTGGCAACTCAGGCGGTGGTGGTGGTAATCACGACGGAATGGGCGGAATGGGTGGTATGGGCGGCATGATGTAATCTTCGGATTACAGAAACTGTTCTCACTTAAAAAGGTCGGCACTGCGCCGGCCTTTTTTATTTTGGGCTACTCGAATTGAGTTTTAATACGACAAATTCTGGAATTGCATTTATCCTAATCGGCAAAATACTTGTTCCAACACCCACGCTTACGAATAGTTTTCCAATGGGTAGATCGACCCATCCTTTGGCCCATGATTTAGGCGCCATACTTGAGTTGACCAAGGCCCCAATTCCAGGAACAAAAACTTGGCCACCATGCATATGTCCTGCAAACGCGAGATTGAATTTTTTTTTAAGTTCCAGCAAAGATCCAGGATCGTGCATAAATACTATGGACGGAATGTGGGAATCGACGTTTGAAAATGCAGCCTCTAAATCTGTGTGGCCTGTTAGACGATCACCAATTCCAACGAGTTGAAAAACTGCGCCGGGATCTTGGTTGATTTTTTGAGACTGATTTTCAAGCACTTTGATTCCAGCTTCTTGCAATTTTTTAACTATGTTATCGCCGTCATTCCACCAGTCGTGATTTCCTAAAACGGCAAATGTACCTAATTTTGAATTTAATTTTACTAATCGCGAAATGACCTCTTGAATATCAACATGATGCCCACCAATGACTCCGTTAATTAATAAATCTCCACCAATTAAAACAATATCGGGTTTGCTTTGGTTAATCCTGTTTACCAAATCGTCCACATAGTCGCCGGTTATGTGGGGTGCCCCCATGTGCAGATCGGAAAAAAATACTACAGTGAGAGGCTTTGAGGGCCAATTTGAACTGGTTTGATAGTTAGGTCGAAGCAAGCCTGGTTCTATCAAAAAACCGTAAATAAACGCTAAGGTGGCAAATAAAAAAATGGTGCCCAATACAATTAGTATTTTAGAGAGCTGCTTTTGCATCGTTTGGCTCACCTATTTTCAGTTTTGAAATTAAAATGAATATTCAATACCGGCCAATGTCGTTGTTAATCGGTGACTAGCATTGCTTGCCGGGTCTGCTCGCGATCCTGTCGTTGTAACAAAATCAGAACCGTAGGCTTCAAACGATAGTTCAAAGACATACGCTAAATTTAGAGATTTGTTATATCTTAGGATGGCACCAAAATCATTAATTTGAACTCCGCTGGAATCTGCCCCGGCTGAATCACTAAGTGTTTTTGTAATAAAATAATTAAAATACAATCCCAGATCAATCGGATTTTCATCAGAGATTGAAAACATTCCTTTAAATCCAAGCAGTAATCCGCCGTAACTTAGATTTGAAATGCTTAGCGGGCTTGAGGAATCGGCCAACGCTTGGAATGAGCCAATACCTAAAGCCACTTGAAATTTTGGCGACCGTGGCGATCCGTCCAGTTCATAGTTGTATTTACCTTTGATTTGATACTGGCTCAGGCTCATGTTTAGATTTCCCGGTTCAGATCCTTCGATGGGATTGGAAACCTTAAACGATGTTTGTCGGATAAAAAATTCCACGTGAAATTCAGGACTCAACCACAATTCGGCCGATGCTTTAATCGTAGGGGTTAGCCATTGCGAAATCGTCTTGCCGCCGGCTCCTAGAAAATTGATATTTTGCGTGTATTGAATTAATCCGCCCATTATTGAAATTTGACCATACTGTGGAGGCGGCCGAGGAACCCACTCGCCTTTTGGGGAATCAGATGGCCCAGCAATAGTATCTTCTGTCGGTCGTGGGTTGGAGCTTAAAGATGGTTTATCTAGTTTCGAAAATTCAATTTTTGTTTCTTTGGTCAAAATTTGTGGTTCCCGTTCAAAAAGAATGGTTCCAAAGCTTAAGTAATCGTCTACTTTAGTGAGAACTATCTTTCCAATTACTATTTTTTCCGACGATAAATATGCTTTGGTTTTTGGATGCAAATTGAGTTTGGCAATATGAATCGCCAGCACCTCTTGATTGACGACCACCCCGTGTGCAGCGCCCAGATTGATTGTTACTTGGTCTTGGTTGCGACTTAAAACTGCGCCCTGATAGGGTATTCGTGATTTTAATGCATAAAATAGCACTTCATAGTGACTGAGTATTTTTTCAGTTTCAAAAATGTTTTCTATTTCTTTACTGTCTTGAATACTGATGGAATTTTTAAAATTCAAACTCATTTTTAACGTGTAAGTACGAGGGTTTTTAGTCAGGCGCGATTCAACGACGACATCGGCCTCTTTCTTGTTTTTAGCCAGTTCCCACTGATTGTCGGTTTCAATCAGAGATTTAATTTTAGCTTCGGCCTTGGTGGCGTAAATGAGATTAACGTTGTCTGAGAAGGGCTCAATAAATGCCGACTTGATTTTAAAGACGGCGTCCTCTTCATTTTTATACGCTGGCGTTTTTGCTAGCAATTGAAAACCAATTAGAATTCCAAGCAAAAAACTCGACCATTGGGAAATGCGTATTAATCTCATCAATTTATGCTGGCGTTTAAACAATAAAGGGTCAATTCCACAATCTATCTGATACTGCTTTTGTCTAGATTAATCAGAAAAATTAGAAATCCAGCGCGTCCTAGTTCAAAATGTAAATATGGTAAGATTTGTAATTGCAGACGATGCTCCTTTTATTCATGAAATTATCAAAAACGTATTGCCTGAGGACAGTTTCACCCACGTAGGGTCAGCCTACAACGGGCTAGAGGCTCTCGAGTTGATCAAACGCACTTTGCCTGACGTGATATTTCTAGATTTTGTGATGCCCGCAAAATCCGGGGTCGAGGCTTTGGCAGAAATGAAACAGATTTGGCCTGAACTTAAAGTGATCGGGGTATCTACAATCGACAATAAAGGTATTATTGAAATGGCTAAACGAAACGGCATGGACGGATTTCTAGAAAAGCCGTTTACAAAGGACACGCTTTTGGAATCCTTGGTGGGTGTCGGGTACAGAATTGGGTCTCATCAGAAAATGAAAGACTCGATGTAAATTTGAAAAATTAAATAAGAGCGAGGTTTGATATGATTGGAGATTTTTTTACAGTAGGTCGTTATTTTGTAATCTCGATTGTTTTTGTAGGTGTCATGCAAATCGAAACCAACAGCAAATCGCTAGAGCGGCATGTGACCGAATGGTTTTACACATCATCGATTCCGCAGCATATTCGCATGGCAGCCAAGGGCGGCGCCGTAGTTATAGAATCAGGCGTTGGTTCTACCAAACGCTTTTTTAAAGACACGTTCAATGGGACGTCGTCGAATGTTGTAGACAAGGCCAGTCGCTAAATTCATTTCAAATGAAAGTTGTTTAAGAATACTCTTAGGTATTACTCAAGAGTATTCTTTTAACTGCAAAGCTATCTAAATAACTATTTGATAGCTGATCCGTCTGAAACAACAGAACCTTGAGTGTTACTGTGGCTTTGTAAAGAACTCGGGGCGCAAGCGGCTCTGTTTCTTGGAGTGCAAGAGCCTTGAACTTGAGTGATATTCTCGGGGTCCAACGGGCAAGCCAGTGCGAATGAACCAGTGAATGCGAGAACTAATGACAATAATAATGCTTTCATAAATGTCTCCTTATGAATTACTTTCTTGCTTTTTTATCATTGCGAGACGCATGCCAGAGACAGTCATTTTGAGATGGAAATTCTAACAAGATTTCAACAACTTAAATGCGATTCAAAATGAGACACTGTCTAGAATCTAGACATGTGTAGGATTGAAATAGTCAAAATGAGATAATCAAATCAAGACAGAGTCGAAAGGTATTGTGATTTTTGTAAATTACAGGCTGTCGGGTAACCTTAGCTGGCGCCGAACGTCTTGAATGGGCGTGGCAAAGTTACTCTCAAAATCATAGCCGCTGATAAAAACAGCCTTGGCGCCCATCTGATAGAATCGATTGGTCGTTTCCAGAAATCGAGGAATTTCTGAAGGTTCGTAAAAGGCTGTGTGCAGGTAACCGCTCGAAAGCAGTGTCATATGAAACGGGCTGCAGTATTGGGCCAGGGTGAAGCTAGCATGGGCGTATTCATCGATCGGTGATACCCCAAGACCAAGTACGGCGTGAATGATATCATGAATTCGAAGGCCGCGGATGGCGATAAAAGTTAATAGATTCATCTCTCTTAAATAAATCATGTCCAAATTCAAACCGGAAAAATCGAGTTGTATTCCATTGGTCTTTAAATGATTGCCAACTATTCGCCCCAGTGAGCCCTCTGGGTGCGCAAGCAAACCGTCGGTCGTCGGAAACTCGGGAATATAGCGCTTTCTATAAAGATCCATAAAAGTTTCACTGGCTTCCAGTGCCGCCACGGTGGAGGCAATCATTTCTGGCCGGTTCGGAGCTTTAATCATCGAGGCTCGTATATCAAACACAGCCTGTGTGTTGGTTGGATCAATCGCAAATTTAAGAAAAGACTTAAGATCCAAACCGGGAATGAACGGCTGACTGGATGGTTTTCCTTCAGTGCTTTCTGATAACTGCATGTGACCTCCGGGTTTTGCTATAACACAAAACCACTGTGTTTCACAATGCCGCCAGTATATTTTTCAGGATTGTAAAAAGTTAAGTGTAGCAATCAGGCATAGACGGACCATTGTCCCTAAAGGTAAGGTGGGCGCCACGGAGGGCCCTATGACATATCTTGCTAAGTTTACTTTTGTTTTGATTGCGACAATGATTAGCTCCATTTCTTTGGGCCAAGTGGACAAATCCTATCACGCGGTAATGGATTCAGCTGGACAATCTAGCTCTGGACTTAAATTTTCGATTGCCTACACGACCGGCGTGCACAAAGGGTCTGCCAGTCATATGGAAGGCTTGGCGATCATCGATCAAAACGATCAGTTAAAGCAGCTTGATATTCGTGTTCCTATCACAACTATGTCGACCGGAAACCCGACTCGTGATTGCCATATGCGCGAGGCCTTGGGTTTAGACTACACTCAGTCTCGATTTCCAAAGGACCATGTTTGCAATTCGGCAGACCAGACACCGGCTCAGGGCAGTGATGCGATTGCGTTTCATGATATTAATTTTAAGTTTTTACAAATAGAACAAACTGCAGTATCTGCGACGATGAATCCAAATGTCGAGTATCCGTTATTAATTACTGCTCGAATTTCCATTCATGGGGTCACAAAAGATATTCATTCAATAGAAATCAAAGTCACCAAAACAATAGATAAAGACGAAACTGTTTCCTATCATGTAAAATCGTCCTTTTCACTTTCACTGAATGATTTTGGTGTGATTGTAAAGCCCTTGAAACTTGGACCTTTTTCAATAGGCGTCGACGACAAAGTGAATCTTGATATTGCTGTAGCGCTTAGGCCTTAAGGGAATCGAATTTTTTACCAATTCCAATTTGCTTGAAATTGGGGGTACACCGGTGACACCATAGTTCTGAGGTTTTCAATATCGATATGGGAATCCAAGTTATAGGTGTACAAGTCTAAAACCTGGAAGCCTCGGGAAATCGGAATACCAATAATTCCAAGAACTTGATTAAAAATAACGTCATCGTGATGATTAAATCCACTTATTAAGCTTCCAAGTAAAACAGAATCTAAGAGGGCGTACTTCCAACCATCAGACTGAAATCGCCCTTGTTTGTAGTGCCCAAACCCAAAACCAATGATCCCTGCCGCTAGCAGGTCATTTGGGAATATCGGAAGTTTTGGAATTTCCTGATATACAAGCTGCTTTGTGGAATCATCTAAGTTTTGAATTCCGCCCTTTTTGTTAACAAACTCTTTCCAGTTTAGACTGATATCCAACGTATCAACCGGGCCCTGCGTTTCATATTCCTTAATCAGAGTATTGGCTTTTGAGGTGTCTTTAGCTGTGGCCTCGCGCAGGCTTAAAATTCGGGCGTATTTAATTTTGAGCTCATCGCGTGACGCTCTGGCATCGGTAATTGCTTGAGTCATTTCAAATGTTGTGCGCAGAAAAATAGATGGGCAATCAAGACCGGCAAGTTCTTCATGAAGTCTAGAGTCGGAAGATTCCGTGTCGAAATGAATAGGCGATAGTGTGCCCCCGAATTTCAATTCATTTTCTTTTTGCAAACACTGTAGACTGTGGGTTTCAGTCACAATACTTTCATCTACCCAGGCAGCTTTTCTACCCATTCTGTAGCCGACTAAAAAATCGGTCTCAGCCGGTCCGACACATGAATTTAAATAAGGTATTTTCGAGCGCCCTCTATCAAAGCCGCCCGTGAAAGAGCAGGTTGCCTGCGGCAGTTCAGAATTTAGTTTTACGCTTCCAATTGGCTCAGTCGAACAGCCTATAATTGCAAAACAGTAGAATAGAAAAATAGAATTAAAAATTTGGGTCTTCATTTATTGCTTTAGGTCTCGCCAAGATTTTCCTTCGCGGGCTTTGGGATCTAATTGAGTCTCCTGAACATTTTTATTGTGTTCCGCTAGCGATTCTGTAAATCGTGTCGTCCCATTATTTTGACTTACAAAAAATAGGAACGGCGTCTGTGCAGGCTCTATAGCCGCCAGAATAGAATCGCGTCCTGGACTTGAGATCGGCCCTGGGGGCAAAAACGGAATTACATATGTATTGTAGGGATTATTTTTTGCAGTTAAGTCCGCTCGGGTGATATTCATTTCCAATTTACGCGACATGATGGATTTGCCATACAAAATCGTTGGGTCTGTCTGTAGTCTCATCTTTTTTTTAATTCGATTGTGAAAGACCGATGAAATTAACGGGCGTTCTTTCGCGTTTCCAGTTTCCTTTTCAATAATACTAGCCAGAGTTAAAATCTGATCATCATTTAAATTTGTGATCTTTTTATCTTTAATTACATCATCAAAATTCTTTCTAAAAAGTCGAACTTGGGCACGCACGATGTCCTTTAGGCCCATGTATCTGGTAACTTGGTAAGTTTCAGGATAAAGGTACCCTTCAAGACTTAAAGCATTTTTCGACAAAATAAGGTTTTCGGCGCGAAGTTCGTTAATAAAATTTTGATCAAACATCAATTTTATAAACTCGTCTCGTTTTCCCAGCTTGTTCTTTTCAATAAGTTCTGCAATTTCAAAAATATTGTAACCTTCGGGAATTGTAAATGGGCGAAAAATGCTTTTTCCCGAAACTAATGTACTCAAAATTTCGCTAGGACGCATTTGGGTGTTGAGGGCGTATTCGCCAACTTTAATTTTTGATCGTTGTCTGGTCAGCCGAGCGTAAACGTTAAAAAATTGCGCATTTTTAATTAAATCCTGTGACTCGAGTTCTTTTGCTATCGACATAAACGATTTTTGCGGCGTTACTTCATACACTACTTCTTTTGGCGCCAAGCTTGGTTTTGAAAATATAAATGTCCAGTACAAATAGACGATCAGCAAACAGGCGGCAAATACAAAGGAAAACAAACCTAAAAATAGAACACGTTTTGGTTTACTCATTTTATGCCGTTTCCCAAGTTATGAATTTTAGATTACTTAACAAGAGTAAGTCCTGGCAAATTTTTTGATTCGTCGTAAAGAGTGTGATCCTCAAGGCTTGCAACAGGAGTAGTGCAATATTGAATTGCAAAATGGGCAGAGGGCCGATCGTTGCCGGATTTGCCCAAGCCACCAAAAGGCAATTTTGAACTAGCGCCATTGGTCGTTCGATTCCAGTTAAGAAGCCCAACCTTGGCATCTATTATCGCCTTTTGAAACAAAGCTTTGTCCTTTGTAAACAGGGACATCACTAAACCATAGCCAGTTGAATTGACGATATCTAGTGTTTCATCAAAATCCGAGACGGTGTAGATCGCAACATTGGGTCCAAAAATTTCGCTCTTTTGATAGATAGATTTTGGATCGTATTTTTTAACCAAATGAATCGAAGGCGTTACATAATACCCTTTAGTTTTTAGATCTAAAGATTTTCCGCGCATCATTTGTTCACAGTTTTCACGATTGGCAATTTCTTGAAATCGAATATATTTTTCAACTGCCGAAGCGTTGATAAGAGGACCCATAAACGGATTTTCAGACCAGTGACCAATCGTTAGTTTTTTTGCGGATTGATAAAATCGTTCAATAAAACCGTCCGCAATTTTTTGATGGACAAAAATGCGACTTGTGCCCGAACAGCGCTGTCCTGTGGATAAATAAGAGCCTGTTAATGTTTCATAGATTGTTTTATCCATATCGGCATCATCCCAAACGACAGTGGAGTTTTTTCCGCCCATTTCAAGAGCCAGAATTTTCCAATAATGGGTCATGGTTTCTTGTTTAATTTTTAAACCCACTTCATAAGACCCAGTAAAAAGAATTCCGTCCACGTTTTCATGGCTAACCAGCCGACGGCCCGATTCGCCGTCGCCTTGGACCATATTAAAAACTCCCTCTGGAAACTGGGCTTTTTCAACTAACTCAGCATACAACTGCCCCACAAAAGGAGTCTGTTCGGATGGCTTAAAAACCACCGTATTGCCAGCATAGAGTGCCGGAATGATGTGACCATTTGGCAGATGCCCTGGAAAATTAAATGGCCCAATAACTGCCATTACACCACGGGATTTGTAACGGATAACTCCGTCCACTTGCGGCAGGGCATTTGGAATGACTTCGTCTTGAATCAGTTTGCTTGAAAAATTCACGGTAATATCAATTTTATTCACTAGTGCTTTTGCCTCGGTCGTCGAATCCCAGAGCGGCTTTCCTGTGTCCCGGGCGATTGCTTTGGCAATTTCTGCTTCGTTGGACATAAATAGTTCTTTTAGTCGTAGTAAATACTCTTTGCGCATTTCAATCGGCGTATGAGCCCATTTTTTGTAAGCCTTGCGAGCTGAACTGACGGCTTCATCAACTTGATCGTGTTTAAAAGGAACGGTCATTACTAAATCAGATAAATCTGCTGGCGATATGTCTTTAAACTCGCCATCTTTTTTTTCTACTTTAGTGAATTTGCCATTTATAAAGTCGCCTTTATAACTCATGTTGTCCTCATTTTTTTTCTAAATCAAAAGCCGTTACAAACACGTCTTGATCCGTATCTATCTCTAAAAGATCTCGTATTTTCGATGGAATAGCAATTTCGTCTTGCCTTTGGTCGCAAGCGACGACCATGGCTCTGAATGATTTGCCGGGTGTTCCAATAAACTTACGTTCTTGAAACTTCGGATCTTTAAATTCTGTAATTCGGGCATATTTACCTTTTTTAATTGGCAAAATATCCTTGGTCTTGCAGCCATAATGTGGCCCGCCGTCAAAAGGATCGACTTCTTCTAAATAAGTAAAGCCAATGTTTTCTAATAGATGCTGAGCTGGCTTGGTGGCCTCTCCAACCCGTCCTAATACAAGGCGCGCCTTAGAATCTAAAAGAGCCAAATAGATATCGTCCTCGGGAAATAAACTTTGAATGAATTCTTTGTGGGTTTGACTTAAAAAATCGGCCTCTTGATACGGAAGTCCAGTAAAACGCCGACCAAGGGCTTCCCAAAATTCACTTCGCCCTTCTTCTGTTAGTGGCGGAGTCAATTCGCATAAAACACGATCTTCAAAACGATCCAAATTTAATCCCATATAAACAAAGCGAGAGAGGCTAATTTGCTTGCCCAGTTTTTCGGGTCTGCGACGGTAGGCTTTATCCACAAGTAGCCCCCCAATTTCTGTTGGGCCATCGGTGTCTAGCTGAAATCTAAGAACCTGGTGTATAAATCCGGTCCCTAAATCTTCTGAAAAATGGTTTCGCTTTAATATTTTGAAAAAATAATGAGGAATTTCATCCGTTCCATGTTTAGCAAGTATCAAGGAGCTTCCTACTACGGCTTGTTCTTCGATGTCTTCGATTACAAAAAGATATTCCGATTTATTTTTGGGCAAACCGCCGCTGAATGACTGAAGACTCGTTTCCACTTTTTGGGTCAAAACTTTTTTGTCTCCTGGCAAATTCAGTAAATTAAACTGTTTGGCTAAATCTACCAATTGCGAAATATCTTTTACTTCAGCAGGCCGAACTATGAAACTCATAAACAAAACCTTTCAATCACTTTAGTATAAAATGAAGTCGCTTTTTCTAAATCTTCAATCAATACATGTTCATTAGGCGTATGAATATTATTTTCCCGTTTGCCGGGGCCAAAGCAAAGACAATCAACCTTTAGGCGCGAAATTAAGCTGGCTTCGTTTGTCGAGGACAGCGAAGTTAGATCAGGTGATAAATCCAATGTTTTCAAAATATCACGACACCCTTTGGTGAACACCGAATTTTCCGGTGAACTAAAAGGCTTTTTATAATCAGTGATTCGAAACTGACTGTCACTTTTAGCGCACGAAGTTCGCAAAAAAGCCATCCATTTATCAAACGTATCCTGTGATATCGAAGGCAAAATTCGACAACTACCACTCATCAAAATGTGGTCTTGATGGGTTCGGATTAAACCGATATTCAATGTCGGGTATTCTGGCGAGTAGGCCGAATCAGAGTGATTTTTAAATTCCTGCTCTAAGCTTTTGACTGCGCTGTAGATGGATCTTAATTTTGAATTTACAGGGTTGCCAACAGCGGTAAAATCTAGTTCTAAAAAAGCATGGCTTGGCACAGTGTTGTAATTGTTGCCGCCATCGATTTCCATAATCGCAACGCTTTCAGGAATCATTTCTAAATAATCTAGCATTTTCAATATAGCGCTATCCCCCAAGTGAGGATGGGCTGAGTGTGCGGACGTGCCGTGAAACACTTTACTTTGCGTTGACGTGCTTTCCCGCAAATTGTGGTCGTTTCTATAAGTAATTTCGTCATCAGAAAAAGGGATTATAATTTCAACACTGACAAAACCTTTGGCTGCCGTAGATAAACTAAGATTAGTTGGCTCGCCAATGAGGGCAAACTTGGGGCTGACTTTATTTTTGCGAATCAGTTTTAAACATCCCATCATACCTGTTTCTTCGCCGTAGGTCCCAACCAAAACAGGAGGCAATTTAAAACTTGTTTTTCGATCATTAAATGCCGCCATGGCCCGGGCTTTACATAAAAAATCTAATTTTACGTCTGCAACTCCAAGGCCGTGAATTTTCTTTTCAACTATTGTTGCATCAAACGGGTTATTACCAGTGATCGACCACAAATGAAACGGACCGGGATCTACGGTATCGATATGATTTTGTAACAACAACTCCAGGCCCTGGCGTTCATTTTGATGCCGAGCTATAATGTTGGCTTCGTCTCCGAGCGCCGACGTTTCAATTTGCAGTTCTACATTAAGCCCAAGCGAGCGACAAAAATCCGCCGCAAACTCGGCTGCTTTCATCGAGCCTTGTGTGGGCGTACTATCGATAGAAATAAATTCCCGGCATGTCTGGATAAATTCCATTTCGGCCAATTAAACCGCGCCTTCCAATAATGTTTTTTCAATAACGTCGAGGGCGATTTTAATATCCTGGTCTTGAATGCAAGCGGGAATTAAAAACCGCGCGCGAACAGGATCTTTACCGCAGGGAAATCCAATGACACCGTTGTTAAAAAGTTTTTTCAAGAACAAATCTGCTTGTTCTTTTTTTCCTTCAAGCGGGGTAAACGCAATCATCAATCCCATCCCGCAGGCATCGGCGATTTTGCCTTTGCAGGTTGTCGATCCTAATTTTTCAAGGCCACTGATAAATTCGTTGTGAATTTGCATGATTCGTCCGTCTTTGCCCAGGTATTTTTCATTTACTAGCATGTCTAACATTTCCATTCCTGCCGCCATAGAAACCGACGAACCTGAAAACGTTCCCGCAATCAAACCTGGCTTTGGATTGTAGTGTTCAGTATAAAGCGTGGCCCCGACCTGAGCCGTTTTTGCAATAGTAACTATGTCGACGTAACTTCCAATATCTAAGGTTTCGAAAGCGAAAAGTTCGCCGGTTCTAGAAAAGGTTTGAACTTCATCTGCCCAATTGGCGATTCCTTGGGATTTACAAAATTCCAAAAGCGGCACAAAAAATTCACGGTTGGCAGGCATATAGCCACCCTCGCCTAACATGGGTTCAAAGCCAAAAATGCTAATATTTTTACCATGCTTTTCATAGTGCTCTTTGAGTGCGCGAAGCGATTTGTCGCCTGACTGGGGGTCTTTTTTATCAAAAAATGGAATACGCAAAACTTCATTGTAGTCAGGAAGTCCCACTTTATAAGCCGTATTGTCAGTTACCTCGGCCATCATAGTCGAGCGTCCCGCAAATGCATTTTTAAAACTTAAAATCATTCGCGCGGGAGTATTTTTCTGACGAGATAATTTTAGAGCATTTTCATTTGCCATTGTTCCGCAAGTAGCGAGCCAAGCATATTTAATTGAACTCTTTTTAGCGGCCAGTTCTACGAGCTTTTTAGTATAGGTCACGTATTCTTTGTTAGGCTCCAAATTTCCTTGCGTGATGACGTCCGCCAGCGCGCCTCGAAGGGCCGCCTTAATGACTCGCGGATGTGAATGTCCAAACAAATGGATTCCGATTCCATTTATCAAATCCATTTTAACGCTGCCATCTTCTAGCTCAACATAGGGCCCACGGCCGGCACCGCTGCCCACATAGGGGTAGTGAAGTGGGCGGCCTCGAAACTGCCCCGCTTGTTCAATCCATTTTTTTGAATTGTCTTGGTTTTCGGCAGAAGGCGGCTTGATGCCAGTAATTTGTTGATTTGTTTTTTCAACTTCAGCCGTTAAATCTTGAATTAATTGATTAATTTTTTGTGAGTTACTAATTTGATTTCCGACGAGTGCCATAAAAATCCTTTGTTTATGCCTTAGGAATTGTTCCATTTCCCTGCGCATTCAGTATAAGTGGAATAAATTGAAATTTCACGCTGAAACACCTTTCCCTGCCAAAAAGGCCGTTTAAGTGATGACACAAGACTTCACATTGTGGTTCTAGAAAGTCTCGGGCAAGTAGGGTGCGAATGTAACAAAACCTAGTTTAAAGTCGTGTTTCAGTGCTGGCCATACCCCAAAAAAGCAGCTACAGTCTTAAATTACGTGAAATTAGCGTTCTAAAAGTGAGAGTCAGCTATGAAATTTTTTTTATACAGTTTAGTTTTGGTGATTTTCAGTTGGTCTTTGGGTTTTGCCCAGTCCAATTTTGAAAAGGGTCTGGCTTACTACAAAGAAAAAAAATATGCAGATGCCCAGGTTTCTTTGAATGCGGCTTTAGATGAATCACCCAACAATGTAGCAATCCTAAATAATCTGGCGTTAGTTTACGTTGAATTGAATCAAAAAGGAAAAGCATTAGCATTGTGGATGAAAGCTCTGAAGCTGGATCCCGGTTTTGAAGAGGCAGAAAAAGGCGTGGCATTTGTACGCTCGAAAATGAGTCCCAATTCATTTTCAACCAAAGATACCGATTTTGAAAGCTTAAGAAAATCGATATTGACCGGCCTATCTTTGAATTTTCTTTTTGCAATCACGGCTCTGACTTTATTAGTGGCCGGCATGCAATGGATCAAATATTTGAGCCTACTTAAAAAATCGGCAAATGAAGAAGCCGCTTCGCCTCCTGTATCTTTGGTTTCCCTTGCTTTTAGTTTGATTTTTGTTCTATGTGTAGGCACTTTGTTTTTAAAAACCTGGGATCATTTGACCCCAAGAGCAATCGTTATAAAAGAAAAAGTAGAATTGAAAATAGCGCCAGGGGCTGATCAAAGTAAAATTATAGAGCTGAATGAGGGCACTGAAGTCGATATTGGAATTATCAAGAATGAATGGGTACAAGCCAAAATTCCCGGAAATTATTCTGGTTGGCTAAACAAAGAGGATATACAAATTATTTTGTAATTAATTATGAATTTATCAGTTTATTGGGACAACATTTTTAAAAAAGATCGAAGTGCTTGGAGCATTAACGATGCTTTGACTAAAAATATAATATTTAAAGACCTGTCTAGAAAAGATGTGGCGCTCATTCAAAGCATAACCCATTTGCGGAACTATCACCCAGGCGAAGTTATTTTTAAGCAGGGTGAGGTTGGCGTGGGGATGTATATTATATCAAAAGGCTCGGTTGATATTGTATATGAAGAAAATCGAATTACGACTCTTAAAGAAGACGATTTTTTTGGAGAACTGGCCTTAGTCGAAGAACATGGAAAACGAATCGCTACAGCGACGGCCAAAGAAGAAAGCCAACTGATTGGTTTTTTTAAACCCGATTTAATTCAGATTATGAGCCAACATCCTGACGTGGGCGTTAAAATTCTTTTTCGAATTTCACAGGTTATTGGCGCGCGTCTGCACGAAGCAACAAAGCTCGTAAAATCATTACAAAGGAGCTAGGTTGGAATCGTTTAAAAAAATTAAACTTATTAAATTAGTTTTCTTTTTGGTTTCTATTTTGCTTTCCTTTGTTTTAATTTTTTGGGTCAAAAACCTATTGGTATCTACGTTTCTTGCCTTTGTCGGTTTCTTTTTGTTGAAACCATTTGTTGATTTTATCGAGCGGCAGGGTATGAGTCGATTTCTATCAACTTTGTTTCCGTTTTTATTTTTCTCATTGTTTTTTTTCGGACTGTCATTAGTCGTTTTCCCTACCCTAGGTACCCAAATAGATTCGCTTAAAGCGGAATTACCAAAATATGTCGACGGAACTCAAAAAATGCTGCAAAACTGGGAAGCCGGTTTTTTGACTTTTTTGCCTGTTGAAACTCGGCAGAAAATCGGGTTTGAGCTCAGTCAGAGAATTCAATCCATGGCAGAAGCGGCCTTTACAGATTTACCCATGATTCTTTCGAATTCGCTTACAGTTATTTTTTTGGCGCCATTTTTGTGCTTTTTTATGCTACTTGATGGAAAGGAGTTCTACAAAAAAATGATTTCATCGGTTCCAAACGCGTATTTTGAGCTTTCAATGTACCTTCAGCACCAAATAATGGAACAAATGGGTGGCTTCATTCGGGCCCGATTGTTAGAATCTGCTTTGGTCGGAATCGTCATTTGGGTCGGGCTTGGTGTCATCCAATTTCCTTACGCTCTGGTATTAGCGGTCTTTGCGGCGTTGCTAAATTTAATTCCTTACCTAGGACCCTTAATTGGGATTGTACCGGGTGTATTGATTGCCTTGGTAAACCAAGAGCCAAACACGGTCACAACGTATATTGTTTTCGTGTACCTCTTAGCTCAAATTTTGGATGCAGTCATAATAGTGCCTATGTTAGTAGCTCGAATTGTAAATTTGCACCCTGTAACTGTTGTATTGGTTGTCATGGTGGGATCTCAATTGATGGGGATTTTAGGGATGATCATTTCGATTCCTTTGGCCAGCGCTATTAAAATCATTTATTCTTCGATTTATCAGCATATTACGGATGGTCAGGCAGAGGCTCAGATAAAGTAATTCTTGACAGAAATTGTACCCCGCTAATAAATTCATTTAATGCTACGCCAAATGCCTTTCTTTGAACTAAAAGCCGTTTCCGTCCTACTCGCCGCACTATTTTTATTAGCCTCCTGCGCATCGGATGAAAAAAAAACAGATTCAGCTGAAAGCGCTTACAATGTGGCTCAGGAATTTGAAAAAGATGAACGCTATGAAGAGGCGATTAAAAAATATTCGGAAGTAAAAAACAAATACCCGTATTCTCAGTTCGCGACTAAATCCGAGCTAGCCATTGCAGATGTTTATTACAAGCAAGAATCGTATGGTGAAGCGCAGATCAATTATCAGACATTCAGAGAGCTTCATCCTACACATCCTCAATCTGATTATGTAATTTTCCGAGTAGGGCTGAGCTATTTTCAGCAACTTCCTGAAACAATTGATCGCGATTTGTCCCTTGCAACAGAAGCCATTTCATCCTTTGACGAATTGATTTCAAAGCATCCCCAATCTGAATTTGTCAAAGAAGCCAAAGAAAAACGAGAAGGCTCTTTGAAAAAGCTCGCAGAAAAAGAAGATTACGTTGGGGATTTCTATTTTAAGCGAAAGATTTTTGACAGCGCACTATCTCGGTATGAATTTCTAATCACAAGCTATCCTCATTTGGGCCTGGATGAACGCGCAATTGCGCGGGCGTATTTTGCCGCTGTAAAAATTAAAGACAAAATAAAAATCAAAAAATATCGAGATCTATTAAAAGCTCAATTTCCAGAATCAAAGGAATTGACGATGTTAAAAGACGCAGAAAGAGAATCAGCAGACGCTGGTGAAACGGTTCAGGATTAGAATGGAATATTCACCCGAAGCACTTTTTCAAGAAGCAAAAGAGAATTTTATTGAAGGCAATTACAAAATGGCCGAATCCATGTTGACCCAATTGCTTCAAAAGCCTCAGCGAAATCCCGAAATTCACCAAATGTTAGGTACTATTTTTTATGATCAAGGTAAGTTTAACAAAGCGATAAAATCGTTCCAAAGGGCTCTAGAATTGGATCCAACTTACACAGACGCTAGTGTAGGCCTGTCGATTATTTTAAACGACATTGGCCGGTATGACGAAGGTAAAAAGGTTTTCGACGACGCCAGAAGACTTTTGGATTTACGATCAAATCGACCGGACCCTTACATCGATGAAAAAATCGCCAATAAACACGAAGAATTAGCAGATTTGTATTTTCAATATAAAAAATTCCCAGAAGCTCTTGAACAACTGATGAAGGCACAAAAATTATCTGCAAGACGAGCTGAAATTACAATGCGGATCGCAGAAGTTTTAGTTCAAATGGGCAGCAGTGATCGCGCCATTAAAGATTTGAAAAGTTTGATCGCAGAATACCCTCAGTTTATTCCGGCAAAAAATAAGCTCGGAGTAATCTTATACAATGAAGGTCGAACTCGGGAAGCCGGCGATCAGTGGGAAAGTGTATTGATGAGGGACCCACAAAATCCAGAAGCCACACGATATTTAAAACAATTGGGTTCGCTACGCGCAGCCCACAATGCAAACTTGTGAGATACTATGCCAATTAATAAAGACGACATGATTCCATTTTTAACCGCTAAAGATATCGACGAAATTATCACGCGATTGGCGAAAAAAATTCAAGATGAATATTACGGAAAAGAATTGGTCATGATTTGCCCACTAAAAGGCTCTGTTCACTTTTTGTCCGATCTTATGAGAAAATTAGAACTTAAAATCGTAGTGGACTTTGTTTATTTAACGTCGGCAGGTAAGGGCTCAGTAATTAAGATTTCAAAAGATATTTCTGAAAACATCGTTAATCGCCATGTTTTAATCGTAGAAGAGATCATCGATTCTGGGCGAAAATTGAGTTTTTTAAAAAACAGACTTCTCAATGCGAATCCCGCCTCTTTGAAAATTGCGTGCCTTTTAGATAAACCGGCTCGCCGCGAATTGCCCATCAAGCCAGAGTTTACTGGTAAGACTATTGATGATCGGTATGTGGTTGGGTATGGGATGGATCAAGAAGAACTCGGCCGCAACTACTCTTCCATTTATCACTTCAAAAACTAAATATTTTTTGAAATTTTGAGCTTTCGTTCCAAAGTTGGGTTTTCCTTGGGGTGGGGTCTATTTTGGGCCCCCTCTTTAAAAAAACGGCTCAGCCGCGCCACGATGGCGTATTAAGGCTGTGAGCCCAGGATGGGCGTCCTTTTTTTAAAGAGGGGGCCCAAAATAGACCCCGCTCCAAGAAAAACAACTCCGAAATGAAAGCCCAAAATTCCAAAATAAAACCAGCTGAAGCGAATCCCCCCACAACCCTACCCAGTGGTAGTTTCGTTGGCTAGAAATCTTAACGCTATTTTCAGTTTTGATTGGTAACAATTAGACTTCAATTCAAAAACCGGAAATGGACACGAACCTTCCTGCCAATGCAGTCTAAAATCCAAATCTCAGGTCCAATATGTCGCAACTGACAATCTGTGATTGGGTTTTGAAAAGAAAAGAATTGCTCAAACTTTGATGTGATATAGAACTGTGTGAATCCTAGGGAGGAAATATGAAATTTTTCTTATTGATTTTAGCTTTTGTGATTCCAAACTTTGTATTTGCGTCAGAAAATTATGACGTAAATATAAAAATGAATATAGGAATGTGCGATCAGCCATCCCCTAGTAATTCATATTGCTTAGACATTCTAAATGAAGATAAAGCAGGGTTAATCTCAACTGACCCAAATCAGAGCTATGTAAATACTTTTGAAAGTGATGGCTATAGATACAAAGTTTCGGTTAGCCCATCCTCAGGATATCCGACTGAGAACACTTTCACATTGTCAGTAGTAGTTTATATTGAGAACATTGCCACCGGTAAATCCTCAGGACTAGCGCGAACATACTTGATTTTTCCAGGCCCCTTACAACGAGGAATGCAGATCTACTTACAAATTCCTGAATTTAGTGATTCCACAAAAAAATATTGGGGACAAGTAATTTTAACGATCACATAACCCTTCATCTTGAGGCGCTAAAATAATGAACGGCTTAAGCCTTTATTGGCAAAGTCGGTTTTTTTATTTTGTGGAAATTTTGGTGGAACCTAAAAAGACTGTCCAAACACCCGCCGAAAATATCTTAATCCGCCTCAGTATCCATCTTAAATAAATCATTCCGCTAGTGTTCGCATATTTTGCCGCTCATTCTGCCGCATCCGTGAAGGGAGTCTTTCCAAATACTTAGCTTTAGTGGGTTTGGAATGAATACGAACCTTTTGGAAAACATTAAGTTTGGTTTAGTTCATCACTAGTAATACACTTTAATTTGAGGTGTTTATGCCAACAAAAAATCCAAGACTCAATGTTGTTCTCGATGTCGAGCTTTACGCTTTGGAAAAACATGAAGATCTAGTCTAGTCCGAAATGGCAATGAGGCGAGAAACAAAATCTAAAAAAACAATCGCTCATGACAAAGCCTTGAAACAAAATCTTTCAGGTGGAATATCTTGAAAGCGTTGTTGAGGAAGACCTCCCCTCGCTTCCGAAGACAATGCGCAGTCGCATCAAGGCTGCGGTCGAAACGCGCCCACTGCCGATCCGATTGGCCTCGGGAAGCCCCTGCGATACAGTATTGTCGGGCACCGACGAATACGAGTGGGCGACTACAGAATCGTATATCGCCTCGACATGGCCAGACATGTAATTAACATTATTCTGATAGAGCATCAAAAAGACGTTTACGAAGAGTAGACTTTTACAATTCGTAGGTGGTGCGCCCGGCATGCGCGAAATCTAACTAACAACAACATTAACAATGAACAAAACAACGACACAGATGACATAGAGAGTGATGAGTTGCTTTTGCATAGATAATCCTTAATTAGAGGTTCTGACTGTAAAAATATCAGTCAGTAGAACAATCGGTCAACGACCTTCCCTAAAGGTCTGGCCTGCTAGTCTATGGACTTTGTACCATATTGAGAACTTTACGTTTTCTTCTCATGTTATGAAAAAAAATGTTCGATACTAGAATTGAGCGATTTATTTAAACGCCGTGGAGGATTTATGAAAGTATTAAACAAAGGCAAAGTAAAAAAGAATTCTAAGTTTTTAAAAAATCAAAAAGGACAAGGCATGGTTGAATATGTTTTGTTGCTTGTTGTAATTATTGGATTGGTAATGGCCTTCAAAAAGCCAATTACAGATAAATTTAATCAGGTAACTGGTAAAGCAACATCTGACATGGATGCTGTTGTTAACTAATTTAACCAAAGAGATAAAATGACAATTGAGTATGTTTTGCTACTTTGTTGTATGTTCATGATTGGTATTAAGGGTTTTTTCAGCTCGCCCATGGAAGCGTTTCGTGATTACGGACCGGTTCTAGGTGCTCGAGTTGAAAAACATCTGGCAACTGGTCGTGGATTCAAAATGCAGGACGGATCGGCTCACAAATGGATAAGCGCCAAATAAGCCCCGGCTATGCCGAGGCTCCTGACTCTAAATTTAAAAAAAGAAAATCAAAAGGCCAGTTCGCAATAGAAGCGGTTTTGCTTCTTTCGATCGGGCTTTTTTTAATGGCGGGATTAAAAAAATGGGCCAACGATTCTCAGATCTTTGCTCATATTTTAACTAAACCGTGGGCTAAAATATCGGGAATGATAGAAAATGGCGCTTGGGGTGACCCGGGCTCTACCAGAAGCAAGCATCCTCATAACCCTGAAAAAGTGGCTACAGTTCAGCAATAACTTTACACTGGATAGTGGGTAGTTTCTCAAGATTCCATCGATAGTTCTGCAGAGCCCGTCATTGGTCGAGTAAATAAATGTGTCTAATTGATTCGCCTTTTTAGCCCGATACAGTAAGTAGGGAATTTAAGGATGAGCAAAAAAAATAGTTTACAAAATTCTAAGGGATTTTTGACAATCGAATTTACGGTTGCATTGCTCATTAGCGTGGCATTTAGTATTATGTTTTTTGTGTTAGCCTTCTCGTTGTCCTCATCGATGATAGCGCAATACATTGCTTTTGCGGTAGGGCGAATCTACTCGGGTGGGCACGTCAACGAAAGTATGCAGCGCGAATTGGCTGCCAATAAATGCGTAGCCATTTTGGGAAATCGTTCTTTGTGCCCTGGGGCCAATGCTGGCCCGCAAAGGGCTATACCTGCCTTTGGAAAATTATTTAATCAAGGCTGGTTCACACTAAAACTTGAATCCGTTCACAGTGGTGTTGGCGGCGACGTCTTTGCTGACTACAATGGCAGTCCGGATGGTACCAAGCTGATCGTCACAGGTGTGCGATTTAGCTACGCTACCAAAATTTTAAATCTAACTTTGGGACCTCTGGGAAAAACTAATCCTGACGAAACACCCCTAACCGCAAACGTCACTGGATTTATGCTCAGAAATCCAACTCAGGAAGAATGCCAAAAATTCATGAAAGTTGAAAATCGCCATCGAGCCCTTTTGGATCTGGATGATCGTTTTAAAAATTATGATCGTCAGCAAGGCAGCAATCCGCAGTATTTTCCGATGGAGGATAACGGATGTTAAAAAATCAAAGAGGTATGGCGGCACTAGAAGTCGTTGGAATTTTTGCAGTGATAATGATCTTGTTCAATTTTAGTTTGGGTTTTTTTGGTGTCATCCAGACAGGAATATTGAAAAGCATGGCCGCTAGAAATTATGCTTTAGAAACCTACCGCTTTAGAAGCAATTTAGATTTTTTCTGGCGAATAGAATCTGCCCAAATGTCAAAGTTCAGGCTTTTTGGAAATAGATTCCATGGATCGACCTCTGAATTTTCAACAAATGATGATAAATGGGTAGCCACGGCAAGGCCTATTTCATTTATCAATTCATTTGGAGGAACCAGTTCAGACGGCCGTGACTATAGCAGGACGCCCGCCAACGACACTAACGCCCAACTTCACAATGTAACTGTCTATCAAATTCGGGATGATGGTAAGGCGTTACTCGATGATAAGGATAAATACAAAGCCTATCCGGTCTGGATTAAATCTGTCTACGGTATCTGCCTAAATTCTGACTGCGCGCCAGTACAGTAATCGGCTGTCATTTTTTTGTTCAATCGCCAAATATAAAGATAAAAATAAACGAAACTCTACAATATTCAAAACCATAGGTGCGACTAGCAGTTACTTGCGTTTCATTTTGATTCGGTTTTCTGAACTATCTAAACATTCTACAGTTTCGTAGGTAAACTAGACTTCAGGCCAAGTGCAAATGCAAAATCAAAAACAAGTAAGGAATCTCAACTGAGTGCCGATAAAGATCTGAATCGTTTGAACAAATTTTAATGAGGTCTTCATGGGAAGCGAATCAAAAAATCTTTGGATATCCATTTTTGCAGGGGCCTTTGCTGCGTTTATGATTTATAGTTACGCTCAAGAACAACGAAAAGCGATCAAAGAACAGCTGGGTGCTAGAAAGGTTGTTGTTATTGCAAAGGAAGACATTCCTGAAATGACGACAATTTACGACTCTATGTTAGAAACAAAATCAATTCCGACGGATTTTGTGCCCGATGGCTTTTATTCAAATGTTCAAGAAATTTCAGGCAATGTGTCTGCTGTTCCTTTTAAAAAAGGCCAGCCTGTATTGAAAAATCATTTGTATTCGCCGGGTGCGGATACTGGAATTGCGTTGCAAGTGGCTCCCACAAAACGGGCAATCTCGATTCCAGTGGATGAAGTTCGTGGCGTTGCTAAATTAATTCGTCCAGGTGATCGAATCGACATCTTTGTCGCATTGGATGTTGGTAAAGGTGCGGCGATGAGGCGTGAAAGTTTTGTGTTGATGCAAAATGTGGTGGTTCTCGCTGCGGGCGTCTCAGTTCAAAACAATATTCCACGCCTAATTGAATATGATTCAGCTGGAAAAAATGCGATACAAACCTCTCTGACTGGCGATACCAAATATGGTACCATAACGATTGAAGCTGAGGTTAAAGAAGCTCAGGATTTGGTATATATTTTATCCACGTCGCCAGGAAAC
>JAYVPD010000068.1:0-8695 GCA_043757515.1 Pseudobdellovibrionaceae bacterium | reverse complement strand
AGAAAATGGCCCAATTTGCTGATTATTTTTACTAACGTAATAGTTTTTTACCATAAAAGTCCCTCTACTAGACTGAACTTTATTCGGGGAATATGGCTTCTAACTTGATGATAGCTAGACCATTTTTAAAGTCTTTATTAGACTATTTTCGACGATATTCTGGTCAGTCAAATTTTCGTTAAAAAATGTTTCAAATTAAAACAGCCCGCACCTAAAAATAATTTGATTGAACTCAAATTCAAATCTGACCGACTAAAATTACATGACCACAGATAAAAAAACCGTCGTAATTATAGATGATGAAGTTGATTTAACAGAACTATTTTCAAACTTACTCGAAGATACCTATGATGTAATTACCTTCAACAAACCAAATGATTTCATAGACTATTTGTCCGCCCATAAAAACGTGCCCTTCGACGCTTTAATTACAGACTTTACGATGCCTAAAATGACTGGGCTAGAGATGATCACTCAATGCTTCGATCAAGGCTATCATTTTCCCTTTATTATGTTTTCAGCTTATCTAGAAAAAGAAGTTATCCTAAAAGCGCTTCAAATTGGGGCATTTCGCCTACTAGAAAAACCCGCAACAAAAAACAAATTAGAAAAGGCAATCCAAGAAATAATAATCGAACACGATAGCTTCAGACTTCGAGGCGAAATTCGCACGACCATAGACCAGCTACGCGAGTTCTACACCTGCCTTAAAACAATCTTAAATGACCGCCTCCCCCAAAACGAAATCGAATCCTTTTTCTTACAATCAGACCCCTTAGGAAATTTCAAGTCATCTACCCCAGATGAAATCCTAAATAAATTAGAAGAAAAACTAGATCTGCTTTTTTCTGTCGAAGAAGAACTCGAATCTAAAAGGGAAAAGATGTTCCGAACAGCATAAAAAACTTGCCAGGGATTGGGACTTTTTGCTCTTCTATTAAATTAAGTAAATTCGTGTTTTGAAATGCCTGCTTTCTTTTAGGGGGAAAGGGGTTCCCTTTAAATCAAGGACGCCCATCCTGGGCTCACAGCCTTAATACGCCATCCTGGCGCGGCTGAGCCATTGAGTTAAAGGGAACCCCTTTCCCCCTAAAAGAAAGTGCATTTCAAAACACGAATTTACTTAATTTAATAGAAAGACAGAAAATCCCAAGACAAATTTTTTAACACAAGCCAATCCCGCGACTTTCAGACATATCCATACTGCAACGCTTTCTTTTTTCGAATTTGGAATTAATAAAAATTAGGTTTGGAATGCACTTCCTTAATTGCGAATTCGAAAAAAGATTTAAGCAAGAGCCTTGCGCCAGGATTCCGATGGTTCAATTAAACGCCGAGTCTTCATGTCAAATAAGCCAAATGCCACTCGTAATTCAGCAGCTTGTTCGCCTGATTCTTTATACATTTTTTGCATAATTTCACCAACGAGGCCTTGGTATTTTGTAAGTTCTGATTTTATTGTAATTACATCGCGAGCCAAAACTTCTTTAATGAATTTCAAATTTATTTCCAGTAGTACGGGGCCTTGCTGCAATTCAATCATCTTTTTTAAGCCGTAACCTCTGGAATGAATAATATCCCACCGGGCGATTTCGAAAAGTTCTAAATAAACTGCATTATTTAAATGGCCCAGAATGTCTACTTGGGTTTCTTTAATCGTCGCTTGAAAATCTATCATTGTCCCCTCACTTTAGTGCTTCTCGAATATAAGTACTGGTTTGATCCATTAGCCATACTACTACCGCTATTACAAAAAATAAGCAGCCGACCTCTTCCCACATAGCTTGCCCTTGATAGGCAATTAAAAGTTGGCCTATCCCGCCACCGCCCACAAAGCCTACAATGGTGGCCATTCGTACGTTAATGTCCCAGCGATAGATAGTAAATGAAATAAAGGGAAGTACTACCTGAGGCACAATTCCAAACCATATCACTTGCAATCTAGACGCACCTGTCGCTTGAATCCCTTCGATTGGTCCCTCGGCTACCCCTTCAATAAATTCAGAATACTGCTTTGCTAACGAGGCCATAGAATGAATCATCAGAGCTAACATTCCGGCACTAGGACCAATACCAACCCAAACTGAAAAAATAATAGCCCACATGAAAGCTTCGACAGATCGAATTAACGTCAGAATAGTTCGTAAAACAAAATACACTGAATACGCGAAAGGCCCTTTCATTACATTTTTTGCAGCTAAAAAACCAAGGATAAAGGCTCCGGGAATGGCTATCGCAGTAGCTAAAAAGGCCATAAAAACCGTTTCAAGCATTTTTAAAACGGCGACTGGCAAAAGGCTAAAATTAGGATGAATTAATTTAAATAAAATACGGATGGCTCCGTTGATTCCATCCTTATCCAAGAGTTTGTACAGGGAAAGATCGGTAACTCGAACGCCAACCCCAACGAAAAACAATATAACTACGATCCATTGCCACTGAAAGAATTCTTTATAAAATGGGCGAACGGAATTTGCATTTTCTTTAAAACTATTTTCAAAAAGAACATTTCCAAGCGATTTAATTTTCGCTCTATTTAAAAAAATCGCAGCCCCAATAGCAATCACAAAACACAGGATCGCTATTAAACTATTTAAACGTAAGTCCAGCCATTGTTCATCAGAGGGATCTAAAACGAGAATCACTAAAACACAAAACACAAATCCAATCGACACTCCGTCAAAAACAAAACGTTTCACTCTAGAGGAATTCATCTATTGAATCCTCACATCTTTGGCTTCTTCACCATAGATTTTATGAAACCAGTCTTCTGTGATTTCTGAAGGAGACCCGGCAAAAACAACTTTTCCATCTTTCAACGCTACAACTCGAGTCGCGTATTCACGAACTAAACTTAAAAAATGTAAATTACAGATAACGGTGATTCCAAATTCTTTATTAATTTTTTTTAGATAATCTAAAACTACATGGCTCATAGATGGATCTAATGAGGCCACTGGTTCATCAGCTAAAAGCAAAACCGGCTCTTGAGTCAAAGCCCGTGCAATGGCCACTCGCTGTTGCTGGCCGCCAGACAATTGATCGGCCCGGTCGAAAGCTTTGTCACCTAATCCAACCAATTTCAAAAATCTGAGCGCCCGACTTGTATCCTCATTTGAAAAAAAGCCAAAAACTGATTTCCAAAAGCCAATGTAGGAAAGGCGACCCATCAGCACATTCGACAAAACACTGTTTCGAGGTATCAAATTGAACTGTTGAAAAATCATAGCTATTTTTGTGCGCAAATTCGTAACATCGTCGCCGATTAATTTTCCGACATCAGTCCCGTTAAATAGGATTTGTCCTGACGACGGCTCAAGCAGCCTATTAATACACCGAAGAAGCGTCGATTTACCCGATCCACTCAAGCCAATGACTACTAAAAATTCCCCTTTCTTAACTTCAAAGGAAACCTCATTCAGCGCTTGAACTCCATTAGGATAGATTTTGGAAAGATTTTTAATAGCTAGAACAGTCTCGGACATTACAATCTAGCTAACAAAATATTAGCTAAAATCCAACTAAACATTATAGGAAAATTACATTGATTAACCAGCCCCCTTTGGTCTATTACTGGGGCCCTATGGACAATCAGTCGAGGACCCCGCGTAATGTACGCAAGCCAATTGAAATTTTTAATAAAATCAAAGAGTTAGCTTTGAACAAAGGGACACACCCTTTGGTAGTTTTTGATCTAGATTCAACTCTGTTTGACGTTTCAACTCGGCTTGAAAAAGTATTAATAGATATTGCTTCAGAACCATTAATTCAAGAAACGTTCCCAAATGTTATTCCTCATTTTAAAAATATAAAAACGCAGCGCAGAGACTGGGGATTCGTTGAGGTCCTGAAAAGAGCCGGCGTGGATCATGATCACTATGATTTATTCCAACTTGTTCGGCAGTTTTGGATCGAGAAATTTTTTTCTAATCCGTATATTCATTTTGATGTTCCCTACGAAGGGTCGGTTGAGTTTGTTCAAAAAGTGGACAGCCTCGGGGTTCCTATTGTTTACCTTACCGGCCGAGACTATGCGCGAATGGAACGGGGCTCGCGGGAAGTTTTACAAAAATGGAATTTCCCCTTAGATGATAAAAACAGTAAACTAGTGATGAAGCCAGAGCGATCCATGGACGATGCCTTATTTAAACGCGACTGGGTTCAGGAGCATATTGTGACCGCAAAAACGTCTCTGTTTTTGTTTGAAAATGAGCCCGTGAATATAAACCTAATAGCGAAAGAATTTCCAGAAGTAGAACTCGTTTTTTTTGAAAGTACCCACTCGAGAAAAGAAAATGCTGCGGATGAAATTGCAACCCTTGTTCATTACTTATTGGAAGACTAAAAATATGTTAACATTAATTGCCACACCTATCGGTGACTACGATGAAATCACTCTTAAAGCTTTGCAGTGCCTCAAAGATGCAGCCATTATAATTTGTGAATCGACAAAAGAGACGTCAAAGTTACTTCGCCATCATGGAATTTCTGGAAAGACCTACGAAATTTTTGATGAACATGCTATTAAAGATGATTTGAATCGGTTTACTGAACTTTGTAAAAATCAAAACGTAGTTTTAGTCAGCGATTGTGGAACGCCCGCTTTTTGTGATCCCGGAAGCGATCTGGTTGAACGGTGCCGTAAAGAATCCATTCCGATCCATAACTGCCTAGGGGCATCTAGCTTGATGGGATTAATTGCGCTCTCTGGCGTCAAGCTTAACGAGTTTTTATTTAGGGGATTTATCCCGCAAGAAACTATGGCTAGAAATCAAGCCTGGAAAGATATCCGAAGCGAAATTTCAGATAAAAAACGTGCAGTCGTATTAATGGACACTCCTTATCGCTTGCAAAAAATGATTACTGAATTAGGAGTTAATTTGCCAGAATACCACGTGGTACTAGCGACCGATTTGGGTACTCCTGACGAGCAAATTCTTGTGGGCAGCCCCGCACACATTGCAAATAAATTAACAAAAACAAAAGCAGAATTCATGATTTTGGTGAAACCACTGAAATGAAATTGCCTATTGATGACTATCTTTCTCAGATCAGCGCAACCCTGCTCGCAAAACAGAATGTTCTCATTCAATCAAGCCCCGGCTCGGGAAAAACAACTCGGATCCCTCCCTATTTAGCGGCCCACTTCAAAAAAATACTAATTGTAGAACCCCGCCGAATCGCTGCCATCTACGCTGCCTCGAGGATTGCCGAAGAAAAAAATTGGCCGTTGGGGCAAAATGTTGGCTATGAGGTTCGATTTGATAGTAAAAAAACGTCTACGACTCAAATTTTGTTTTTAACTGAGGCCCTGTTAGCTAAAAAAATCGCTTCCGATCCAAATTTGGATAATATTGATTTAATTATTTTTGATGAATTTCACGAACGATCGTACTGGACGGATTTGGCCGTTGGTCATTTAAAAGAATTACAAATCCTAGGATCCCAAATAAAAATGCTTTTTTTATCGGCGACAATCGATAAGGTGCCCCTTACGGCTTTTTTTGATGATATGGGTGTCATTGAAATTGAATTGCCTAGATTTCCAATCGAAACTATTCACCAAACGAAGCCTTTTAGATTTGTCTGGAACTCTGACCTGGAAGCCAATCTTCTGTCGGCACTTCTTGAAATTGCCCAAAAAGGAAAAAAACAAATTTTAGTTTTTCTGCCTGGCCTAAAAGAAATTCGCAATGCCAGTCGTGCTATCGAAACAAGCGGCAAATTTAAAAAATTTCCAATCGAGATCCTTCACGGCAGTGTCCCTTTATCAGTTCAAAAAGGAATCGTTGCAAATGAAAATGGCTTTGATTTTAGAATTATATTGTCGACTAATATTGCTGAATCCTCTTTGACTATTTCCGGTGTAACCGCAGTACTTGATTCGGGTTTGCATAGGGATGCCTCTTTCAATGCTGAATATGATGAAACACAACTACAAACAAAAAAGATATCTCAGTTTTCAGCTATTCAGAGGCAAGGGCGGGCTAACCGGCTTGGACCTGGCATTTGTTTTAAAATGTGGACTGACTTAGATGAAAAATCCATGGAAAAAGCGCCCCTTGCTGACATTAAAAAATCATCTTTATTTGAACTTGGGCTTCATCTAATTAAAATGGGACACTGGCCACTGTCTCAATTTACTTGGTTTGAAACCCCGGCTCCAAACGTACTAGCCGATTTAGAAACTAGATACGTGGAATACGGTTTAGCCTATGATAAAAACCTGACTGCGCTGGGGGAACTTGTTTTAGATCTTGGCTTAACCTTTGAAAATGCCTGGCTGCTCATTTTATCAAGTGCCTATTATTACCTTGAAAAAGCCGCCCTTCTGATCGCACTTCTTGAGTCAGAACTTTCACCTCCCGATACCAGCCACAGCGTTCACAGCACATTGCTTGAGGCGGCTGAATTTTTAAATCGAAACAGGTCCCAGCCTGTTGAGATAAATAAACGAATTTTGCAGATAAAAACTGGTTTTAAAAAAAGTCAGGTCTGTCGAAACTGGCCGGGTGAATCTAAAAAATTACTTAGTAGCCCCGTTGAAAAAGCATTTATAGAGTTTTTAGAAAAAAATCGAAAATCTGAAATGGTATTAGATCTCATTTTAACATTTTCCTATCGCTTTCGAATTTGCAAACGGCGAAAACAAGAAGGGGCATTGTCACACAAAGCGGCCACTACAAACTCCAAAGAAATACAGTTGGGCGATCTACAAAAATCAGGTAAGTTGCCCCAAATTGAATATTTCATTAATTTCAAAACTGTAATAGATGCCACCCAAACAGCCCGCTGCTTTAGTTTTCATTTTGTGCCCCCTGAAGTTTTTGATATTGCCGTTCGGCCAAGCTGCCAGAAAAATACTAGAGTCGAATTCGTCGAATCTAAACAGCAATTTTACAAAGTCGTTGAATTGGGCTTTCGATGTCTAGTGATTGACACATTGACCTATGACCCCCTGGATCCAGAAGAAATAAAGGAAAAAACCAAAGATATTTTTTTAGCTCAATTGGATACACTCGTTTTATCGATTCCAAAAATTATAGAATTCATGACTCGAATTGAATTAGTTAATATCTCCGCTGAAAGACAGATAAAATATCCCTGGGATCAAATGATTGAAGCGGAACTAGAGAAAGGCCTCACTTTAAAAAATCGACTGGATTGGGATTTTGAACTAGATGCTTATATGCTATACGAAGATCAAAAAATAGTTAAAGAACTAGCGCCACGTGACCTTCAAATCAAAGGGCTTTCGAGAACTTTTAAAATTCAATATTCTAGAAACGAAACGCCTTCAATTGAATCCCGTTTGCAACATTTTTTGGGTCTGAACCAACACCCGGCTATTCTCAATGGTAAACTGAAGCTTAAAGTCATTCTCTTGGGACCCCATGGCCGTCCAATTCAAATTACTAACGATTTGCCAGGCTTTTGGAAAACCTCCTATCCAGAAATCCGCAAAGAAATGAGGGGGCGTTACCCTAAACACGCATGGCCAGAGGATCCCACGTCATTTTCGAATTGATTTTTTACTTCTATCGCTCTACGGTCAGCCTGAATGATCGATAAGTCCAAATCAGTAACTAAAAAAGTTGCAAAAAAAACAGCCAAGGTTCTAAAGACCTTGTTGGTTTCGCTCAAAGGCCGGTTTGGTCGTAAGGTTGTGCATCGACCTCTAGAACCTTTGATTGAGCCTATTCCCGTCGACATTCTACAAGAAAATATCGCTAAAATGAGCTTAGTTTATCGATCAGAATCTGGTCGCTCAAAAATCGGCGTGTATATGGCCCAGGGATTTTTGATTCCTGATTTGATGCTTGAAATTGGACGACTTCGCGAAAAGGTTTTTAGAACGGTCAATGAAGGCACCGGGAAATCCTGTGACATTGACGAATTTGATCCTTTCTACCATCACATGATTGCTTTTGACGAAGACACGAAACGCGTTTTGGGCGCCTATCGAATTGGATTGATCGATAAAATTTTGCAGTCCCGTGGCCCCGAAGGATTGTACAGTTATACTTTGTTTAAATATGATGCTCTTTTAAAAACTCATTTTATAGATGGGATAGAATTGGGTAGATCCTTCGTTGACGACGAAGCCGGCCGCGCAGCCCTGCGGGCACTCGACAGCATCTGGAAAGGCCTTGGGTGTTTCTTTGCCGAAAACCCACACTACCGCTACATGGTCGGTCCCGTGAGTATTTCAAATAGCTACACAGACAGTTCAAAATTATTAATGATCTATTTTTTAAATAAAAAATATAAATCCGAGCTAAGTCCCTTTGTGAAAGCTCGGGTCCCAGTAAAACTGCGAACCTCAAATTACAATGAACTCAAAGAACTGGCCCGAAATTTTAAAAACTTTGCCGAACTCGACGAGTGGGTAAAAAAGTACGACGAAAACGTAGTTCCGTCGCTTTTAAAGAGTTATTCCAAAATGAATGCAAAATATCTGAGTTTTAATTTCGATCCCGATTTTAATACCATTGACGGGATGATTATGGTCGATCTATTAAATGCCCCTCGTGATGAAATAGTAAAACACATGGGTGAAGCTTCGTTTACTAAATACCTGAAACATTATAATCTCTAAGAACTGGCCCCTCAGCCAGCGGCTGAGGGGCATTCTTCAAATGCCCAAGTTCGGGTCTTTTAATTGCTCTTTACTAAGCAATGATTCATATACATT
>JAYVPD010000067.1:0-31389 GCA_043757515.1 Pseudobdellovibrionaceae bacterium | reverse complement strand
TCTATTTTTGATTCCTATAATTCGATATCGCTTATAGATGAGGTCACCCAAGGCAGTGTTATGGCCGATTTAAAAAGTTGGATATCACAGTGGGAAGCTAAGCAAATCGCCTATTACAATCAATCATCGGCAACCGTGTTTACCCGTTTTGAAAACCTGCCACCGGCAGATGCATTGTCTGGTCACTTGCTATTTTCAGTAACTAAAAAACAAGATTCGACCGGAGACATTGTTGTGTTTCTAAATTCAAATAAGCTAAGTATTCGATTTGAAATTTCGGTTGAACAGTGGTCAAAACTTCCCGACGAAAGAAGAACTTTGTTTATCAAAGAGCATATATATAAAGAAATACTCGGCAAGGTAATTGCCTAGAATTTTACGTAGAGGCATAGAAAGATAACTTTTAGTTGCAAACCCGTGCATGGCTTATACGACTCCGACTCCACGGAAACGCCTCATCCAATTTGTTTTCGATTTGATCTAAAATAGTAATTTTGAAAAATTTACTGTCTAGTAATCGACATGGCGCAGTTTTTTCAAACTCGAGTACTATTTTTGTCAAGCAAGGAGCTTTATATGAAATTGAATTTTGCAACCATGGTCGCAGTTTTGTTTATCTTACCAATTTCTTCAATGGCATCAGTGTTTTGCCTTTTATCGGAGGCTTCTGGAGCTGAAGGTAGTAGTTTTTATTATGAAGGCATTTGTACTGATGGCAAAACTTTCAGAAGTGAATCTATAGCTGGAATTAATCCATTTTATCATGAAACTCGAATGAAACTGGTTTTGAATAAATTATTGTCTAAAACCTCTGCTCAAGGATATCAAGTTTTGAATGATCTTTCTGGAAAAATTTCGCAATCTGGTATACAAAACTTTGTTCTGGCAAAGGGAATTGACTCCAACTCACAAATTTGCACGACCCGTAACTTACAGCTAGACTCTTGCACAAAAAATGTAACGAGTTTGCCTTTCAATCATGATCTTATAAAGTCAAAAACTGTTGATTCCAATAGAGTCTTAGAAGCCAATGGTTTTAAAAAGGCCGGTGAAGCGCACCTTGGATTTATCGGTTTACAATTTTTTGAAAGATAATCTATACAGCGAATTTCCGACTACTTTTTCTTGGCCTGTCCGTAAAATTCAGGGGTTTGGCCCACAGCGAAGATATTCATCAAACTCCTTGATCACAAAATCTGGTAGCGGGTACCCCATGTCGTATTGAACTTGTTCTTGAAACGTCAGCCAGTTGGCTTGAATCAATTTGTAGAGTGTGGTTTTTTCGGGTTCGTGACGCTGGTAGTGGTAGGTCTGGGCTTTGGGTGTCGACATCGGCAAGCTGCATGCCTGCAACTGCCATGGAAGGCTCTGCCGCGATGACCTAAGGCTGCCTATTAACCATCCCTAAATGGTCATCTTGTAAGGAACTGGCTTAAATCCATGAAATTTCAAATTAATTGGGATTTTTATGTCAAAAAAATAGTCAAATAGGCATGAAAATTCTACCTGGCATTGATTGCATGTAGAATAAAAGGAATAAAGGGAAATTAATCCCACAGACTTTGTAAAGGTGTTGAGTTTTTATGAATTCTAAAATGGTAACATTTTTTATGGGGCTGTTTTTGTATACAGCCAATGCTTTTTCGTTTTTTGGCACGTTGCAAGAGCCGCCTGCAAACTTGAAAGCTTCATGGACATTGCATATGGAAATTAAATGCGAAGAAGGGAAGCTTTTGGAGTTTTCGCATGGCTTTGACCCTGGCGTTAATTTGAAATTAGAAAATCCAACCATAGAAAGTGCAAACCAAGACTCGCCAATCAATCTGTTGTCATTTATAGACAGCAATGATGAGCGACCCAATTTTATGAAACTGAATGAGGACGGAAGTATCGGAGTTCGCGGCAAAGTAAAAGACGATTTTTTTGTAATTGGTCATTTAAAGGCCGGCGACATAGAAGGCGGTTGTGCGCCCTCAAAAGAAGTTGAAATAAAAAAGTGGTGTATAGGGGCTGGCTGGGCCCTTCAAGACATTCCACGCTGCCTAGAGATTAGAAAAGAAGTATGGAACTCTTTTTTTCATCCGGTCGAAATTGCATTCAATATGGATTCTGATGTAAATCTCAAAATAAATCGCACGGAACCATACTGTTCTTACAGATTTGCGGATGGCAATCATAGAACCGCTACTTATAAAATTATGCTGAGTAAATCGAATGCGGAAGTAAACCTCTCGCTAAATAAAATCACGGGTTATCGCTTCAAAGATTTGTTTGAATGCGGCCAGATTCAAGATGGATGGAAATAGCGGCGGGGCACTAACATAACAGCTTCAATTCAGTGCCACTTGCCTCTTATGTTAATGGATATAAGTAATAATGGAAATTGATCTATTTACATTCGAGCTATAAAACAATCCATAAAAGTTTCAGGTGACGTGTCATTAACTATTATATTTTAAGGAAAATCAAATGAAGCTATTTTTTTCAACTCTCTTTGCCTTTAATTTCTTTTTGGCTGTGAATTCATATGGTGCAGACCCAGTTCCTCCTGTTTCATCGGGTTTGAGCATTGGCATTTTAGTAGATTGCCGTGAAGGTCATCAAAAAATAACTTTAGATCCAGGATACTTTACATTCGCTTACCAGTTAAATCTGAATACCTCGGGAGTTGTCGAGCAGACCTATCAATTAGATAAAAACAGTGTCAATTTAAATAAAATCACCGGAGAAATATCGTACACTGATGAAGGTAAAACTGTCGTATTGGGAACGCTGTTGCCAAACCCTATGTTAGAGTCTGGAATCGATCTAAATAGCTTTTGTCATCTCAATCCCCAGAGTGTTTTACCTTCTAGAAATGGTTTCTTGAAGTCACCTCCGCTTGACCTAGACGCAGAAGTTGTCACGCGGGAATGTTCGCACCAAGGAGCTACAGTTCCGTTTTTAGATAAGGGCTATTATGTTATTTCTTGGATCAGCAAAACAAAATTAACGTCCGGTCAGGTTTCAGTGAATCTATTCATACGCGGAACGGAATCTACGTATTATTCGACTCGGTCTAAGTGTGAGACTCGTTTGGAAGTTTTAAACAACCAGTAAAGCTTCAAAGTCCGCTAATAACCTTAGAACTGAAAATTGCAAGTTTAGCACTATCGAACCCAAGAATAGAGAACGGAAGTCTGCGATTTGATTTAAAAAAACCGTTTTCAATGTTTGTGGGGGTTGCTAATTTAGAAGATTGGGGGGGATGGGACGGGTATAGAACAAGTCTCTCATTATAACTTTGTTCATCTTAGGTACATTCAGTTTTGGCAATAGATCTGCAGTTTCTAGGGTTGGCGATGTCTATGCATTTTAAAAATCAATTTAAGGGTTCCCTTTTCATTTTTGTTCTTCTTGTGGCGCTATCAAGTAGTTCAACGAATCTCAACGGTCTTCGTCTTTTGTCACCTTTGTAGGCTTTTTAGACGTCACTGATTTAGGCAGTCTCTTACTATTGGCTTTGGACACGTTTTTACCAATACCTGGATCGTTTAATACTAGATAAATTTCTCCTACCTGTTGGAACGCCTACTGCAATCGTCTATTTATGCCTTTAGGTAAACCCACATTGCTTTTACTAGTCCTATTACAATTGCTTATGGTTGCAGGTTTGGGCCACGCTGAAGAGTTCATTATTCCAGAATTGAGCACTCGTGTTTCTGACCAGTTTCTGCTGGAATCAATTGGGAAATTGGACGACTTTATCGAAGATATTCGCAAAAAAGAAGAAATTCGTGGCGATGAAACAGTCGGCTTTGCTTCGTCTTCTATCGTCCAACTTGGCACGTTGTCAGGACTTTTAATCGATCAATTTTTTTTCAAAACTCGCATATTGACTCCTGTATTCAGTAAACTTAACGAGGTCAATGAACTGGGAAAAACAGGTTCGTTTCCAATAAAATTGGCTGAATTTGCAAAAGGCTGGATGTTAACCGCGAACGCAGCCCATTCTGTGCAGCCCAAGCATGAAAAAACATTTATAGTACACGTAAAAGACTTGCCCTATTTTAGACAAGTATTGACACAAATACGAGAACAGCAATCCATGATCCTTTTCCGCTTTTGGAAACTGAAACCAGAAATGAAAGCTAAATTAGAAAACTTTGGGAAAGTAATTTTAGAAAATCGTCCCAGTTTTAGAAAAATATATGAAGCGTGTGCGACCAACGAAACTGATTTTAAAATTAGAGTCTATTCTCATATCTATTTATCAAGCTTAGTTGACTACGTAAAACTCTTTACTTTCTCACCGAGCTTTTTGTCTGCACAATATAACGCAGGATTCATTTCTCCGACTTTAAAAAATTATATAGGCCAAGAAACTTTTAATGCAGCTACAAGCAAGTGCCTAAACTCAGATCCGAATGCCACTGGGCTATGGAACGATCGAAGTAGCCAGTTCGTTGTTCAATTGCTAGCAATCGATGGGCTTAGCAAATTTGTAATTGTTTGGATGGGCTGGCGATTGTGGAAATACAAAACAAAACCTAAATCACCAGGCCCAAGCCAGGTCGATAAACTATTAGCATCCACTTATTTAGAATGGCTTAAACCAGTCACAGATTTTTTCGCTAAAATATCGCCAGCGATGGTCGCCAAGGCATTGATTGCAACGCACATAGCAGCATCAGTCTATACCCTTTACACAATTCGCCAAGAATACAAAGAAGCTAAAGAAGATATTGGCCAACGCCGCACGGTCATTGAATTTCAAGAACTAGCCGGAAAATTCTTTCACGTTCGAGCCATCGCCCAAATCGAAATATTAAAGAAAACACTAAACCAAAAAGATCTAGACCCCTCGGACATAGAAAGTCTAGAAACAGAAATCTCCAATTGGGAAGTCATCGCCGCAGAATTCAAAGCAGCGTCTAAATCCTAAATCTAGAAAGCGCTTCGGAAGGCCAGAATTCTGTCTTTCAAAAAAATAGCATTCAAAGGTACCCAAGATCTTTTCTGAGGAACTTTCCCCCCTATATAAATAGAACCTCTGTCGCACCGTGGACGGTGTATTAAGACAGGGAGGCCAGGATGGCCGTGTTCTATTTATATAGGGGGGAAAGTTCCTCAGAAAAGATCTTGGGCTAACTTTCGACCATGATTTTTTTTCGAAAGACAGAATTCTGGCCTTCCGAAGCGCTTTCTAATTTTTTAGCAAGGGCTTTAGAAATTTTGCTATTTCGCTGCGATTATTTTTTATGACTTGTTCCGGAGTACCCACGGCTACTATTTCGCCGCCAGCGTTGCCCCCGTCTGGACCCAAATCCAAAATAAAATCTGCAGTTTTAACTACCTCTAGATTGTGTTCTATTACTAAAACTGTATTGCCTTGCTCGGTGAGTTCTTGCAATAGTTCTATTAGTTTTCGAATATCTTCGAAATGCAAGCCGGTTGTGGGTTCATCTAAAATATAGAGCGTTTTCCCCGTACTTCGCTTGGAAAGTTCTTTTGATAGTTTCACTCGTTGGGCTTCGCCGCCTGATAAAGTTGTCGAACTTTGCCCTAGCGTCATGTACCCTAGACCCACTTGATTTAAAGTATCTAGCTTTTTAAAAATTAAAGGATGGCTTTTGAAAAACTCTAAGGCTTCAACTACTGACATTTTTAGAACGTCGGAAATATTTTTGTCTTTGAAACGGATTGCCAATGTTTCTTTGTTGTAGCGCTGGGTTCCGCAAACATCGCAAGGCACGTACACGTCGGTTAGAAAATGCATTTCCATTCTGATTTGGCCATGACCTTGGCAGGTTTCGCAGCGACCGCCCTTTGTATTAAAACTAAATCGTCCGGGACCATAACCGCGTAATTTTGCATCTGGAATTTGTGCATACAAATCACGAATGATTGGTAATAGACCGATATAGGTTGCCGGTGTCGACCTGGGGGTGCGACCTATCGGTTTTTGATCTATTTCAATCACCTTATCAATATTTTCTAATCCTTCGATGGAATCAAACGCCGAAGCTTTTACTTGGGCGCGGTAAAACTTAGCCGCTAGATGCTTGTATAAAGTATCCATAATTAATGTGCTTTTGCCACTACCAGAAACACCCGTAACGCATAAAAAAAGTCCCAGAGGAATTTTCACACTGATATTTTTCAAATTGTTGCCGCGGGCGCCTTTGATTTCAATAAATTTACCGTTTCCTTGGCGTCGTTTCGCTGGAACAGGAATGCTTTTGGCGCCGCTTAGGTACTGTCCGGTTATGGATTTTTTATTGTTTTCAATTTCAGTCGGTGTGCCTTGAGCTAAAATTTCACCGCCATAGCGGCCTGCCCCTGGCCCCAGATCGACTACAAAATCTGATGAACGAATCGTGTCTTCGTCATGCTCAACAAGCAATACCGTATTGCCGCGATCGCGTAATTCTCTGATTACTTTTAACAAACGATGATGATCACGCGGATGCAATCCAATGCTGGGTTCATCCATTACATATAAAATTCCAATCAATGACGAACCTACTTGGGTCGCCAATCGAATACGCTGGGATTCGCCACCAGAAAGAGTCCTGGCAGATCGACTTAAGCTTAAATAACCCGTGCCCACTTGAAGAAGATATTGAATACGAGATTGGATTTGAGCGATTATTTTATCAGCCAAGTATTTTTCTCGCTCTTTGAGATTTTTATCCTTGCTGAAGTCTTCCAGCCAAACTTTCAATTCCGTCAAATTAAGGTTTGCTAGTTCGACTATATTTTTACCACTAATTTTGATGTTCAAGCTTTCGGATTTTAAACGACTTCCATGGCAATCAGGGCAATCACGAATTTCCGGTTCAAATGATTGATCGTCGTCATCATCGTTTTGCTTTTGATTCTTAAGCGAGTATTTAACTTGGCTTAAAGTTCTGGCGCCATCGCCTTCTTCAGAATAGACTTCTTCTTCTGTAAAATCCAAGGTGCCAAGACCTTTGCAGGTCTCACAATAGCCGCGTGGATTATTAAAACTAAATAGTCTGGGCTCAAGTTCTGGAAAAGCAAAACCACACAATGAACAGGATGACTTTAAAGAAAATAAAGTCCGCTTTCCTTGGGTCGTTTCAATTATCACTTGGCCATCTGCCATTAAAATTGCTGTATTTAAACTCTCAGCAATACGAGTTCGGACGCTCTCTTTTACAATCACCTGGTCGACGACCAAATCAATATTATGGGCTTTTGTTTTTGTAAGTTTTTTAGCTTTATCAAGTTCAACAAAAACTCCGTCAACTTTAGCTTTTATAAACCCTTTTTTAAACCATTTCTGAAATTCATTTAAAAATTCACCTTTTTTATTTTGCGCCATCGGTGCCAAAATAAAAACTTTGGCCCCTTCACCCAATCGTAAAACCCCTTCGAGCATATCTTGTGGGGTCTGGGATTCTACAGGAATATGGTGGGTCGGACATTCCGGTATGCCCACTTTGGCAAACAATAATCGCATATAATCGTAAATTTCGGTAACGGTGCCCACAGTCGAGCGCGGATTAGTTCCTGCTGATTTCTGATCAATCGCAAGAGCTGGCGACAATCCCGTGATCGAATCCAAATCGGGTTTTTTCAATTGATCTAAAAAATTCTTGGCGTACGAAGACAAACTATCAATGTACCGACGCTGGCCTTCCGCATAGATAGTGTCAAAAGCGAGCGATGATTTACCAGAACCACTTAGACCTGTCAGAACCGTAATTTTGTTTCTTGGAATTTGAATACTGATTGATTTTAAATTATGCTCGCGAGCATTTTTAATCGTAATAAAATCATTTAATTTTTCATTTGGCATGAAGTACAAATTCCATAGAGTTCAAGTACGTGATGGGTCAGCTGAAAGCCATATTGCTTAGCTACTTTAATTTGGTGATCTTCTATGTTTTTATTTTGGAATTCAACGATTTTTCCGCACGCTGTGCAGGTCATATGATCATGATGCTTTTTCGGCGTCAGTTCATACCGAGTCGGCATAGAACCCATTCGAAGTTCAGTCACCACATGCGATTCAGCCATCCCTTTAAGAAACCTATAAACCGTGGCAAATCCCACATTCGAATTGATTTTCTGCACTTTTTCATAAAGTTCTTGCGCCGTAATATGCACTCGCCCCTGATGCAAAGTCTGAAGAATCAAAACCCTTTGAGGCGTCACCTTCAAATTCATTTTACGAATGATTTGTTTGAGGTCGTCTTCGGTCCAACTTTCATCAAAATAACTAGTTTCGTTATTGGAAGGAATCGGCAGAACGGGCCCACTATTTTTGCTATTGTGATTTAACATGGATTCATCTCTCTGTTTAGGCAAGAAAGACCCACCATAATTGAAATGATAATCATTTTCAATTATAAAATGAGCATCGTTAGACAAAATCGAACTCTTCCCTGGGAAAATTGACACCTGAAGCCCATCCATAGGGCTTGGAGGTGGCGCATTTGGGTCAACTATCGGAAATAGACACCGACAATGATACCAATTGACGGAGACTATATGGCTAGGATTTTTAAGAAACTGTTTTTCTATTATAGCTAGAATTCAAAATAAGAAACGGCGTTATGCGAATGCAAAGATTCTAAATGAGTCACTTTCCCCGAGCCTGACAACACTTCAGAAGACTCCTTTAAAAAGACGGTCAATTTTCTGGCGGCATCTTCACAAAACATCAAATTGTTAGCGTTAAGGCGCGCAAATTCTTGTTCATCGACGCGCTTAACAAGACCCTGGGTTGGCGTTCCCAAGCAGTTTCCCATTTGTAAAAACAAATTGGGAAAATCAGAAAATTCAAACTCATCACGAAAAAATATAGATACCGAAGCCTGACTGCGCTGAGCATGCGGTGTCGCTATAAAACCCCGCTGCTTAATCCAGTTAATAATTTCTGGCCCCGTTTGCAAATTCTGTTTTTCCATTTCTGAAACTGTTAATTGCTGGGCCAGAGCTGCTGACTGAGGACACGTACTTGAATAATCCAATTCAAATTGGATTTCTGTAGTTATAGCATTTTTGGCTTTGGTAAAAACACATTTTAGTGGAACTGATTTTAAATAAGACCGCTTGGATTCTAAAGTCGTCATCACCATCGGCATCGAAAGTGATACTAATATTTTCGCATCCGAGCTTAATCCATTTTGGGATAAAACACATTGGTCTAATAGCTCTCTTAAACCTTGAAGCGACAGAAAGTGCGCCTGAATGTACTGATTTAAAATTTCGTAAAGTCTGGACATGTGAATGCCCTTAGATGGATTGATCAGATTTACAAAAATATCAAAACTGCAGGGCACTCTGCTTTTTACCCCGTCCAGCAAAACAGTGACTGGCAAAGTAACCGCTTCCATGCCCACCCATTTCAGGGGAATGAGATCGGTTTCAGAGGATTTTTTAATTGCGTCCACAGTGATCATGTGATGGGTTATATCTAAGAAGCCCTTAAAAGTCTACGCTATGAAAAAAATTGTTTTAGCCAGCACCTCTATTTATCGCCGCCAGCAACTTGCCACACTGGGGATTGCGTTCGAGTCCTTAAAACCTAAATTTGATGAAGATTCAGAAAAAGACGGGATTATTAGGGATTTAAAATCCCCGCCTTTGATTGCTCAAAAACTAAGTCATTGCAAAGGGGCCTCCCTGGCTAGCCCTGGCACCATCTGCATTTCTGGCGATCAATTGGTTGCCTTTGAAGGCCAGATTTTGGGCAAGCCGGGAACTCGCGAAAAATCCATTACTCAACTCCAAATTTTGCAGAATAAAACTCACCAGCTTGTGACAGCCTGCACTGTTTTTGATGGAGTTTCACCGATTGAACTTCTGGTTGAAACGATGGTTAAAATAAAGCCTCTGACTTTGGATCAAATCGCTAGATACGTAGATCTTGATCAGCCTTGGGATTGCGCTGGGTCTTACAAAATCGAAAAACATGGTGTGCAAATAATTGAATCAATTCAGACTGACGATTTCACTTCCATTCAGGGATTACCTTTACTCTCGCTGGGTAACGTTTTAGGTTCATTAGGCATCTCAATTCCTTTTTCGGGTGGTCGTCATGATTAAAAATTCAAACTTTAAATTTAGCCAAGTAAAAGACCCCACTTTAAAAGACATGATCGAACACGCCTACCAAGTGCAAAAACAGGCTTATTCGCCCTATTCAGGATTTTCCATTGGATCCGCAATCCTGGATTCTGAAGGACATATATTCACCGGGTGTAATATCGAAAATTCATCCTACGGGGGCACGGTGTGTGCTGAACGAGTTGCTATTTGGAAAGGCGTTTCTGAAAAAATGAAATTTCCTATTCAAGCCGTCGTTGTGGTTTCTTCAGAAAAAGAAAAATGGCCACCTTGCGGATTATGCCGACAAGTTATGGCTGAGTTTTGTAAACCCAGTACCCCTGTATTTTTTGGAAATAATAAAAAAGAGTTTAAAAAAATGACGTTCAAAGAATTACTACCGGAAGCCTTTTCAAATTCTTTTATTTTAAAATAATATCGTTTTCATAAAGTTTAATCCTAGAACCAATTCCAGGATCTTGGAATTCCAAACTATGATATTTCGTTTCTGCTATCGATTTAATACCAACTGCTTTATGGTTTTTAATTTTGATCTTTAACCAAATTTTCTTTAAGTTCGATTCATTTTTTGCAAGCCATTGGGACAAATCTTTTTTGCCCGCCAAAAGTGTAATCGTTATTGGAGAAAGCCAGGTCGTTGACCCGGTCGACAGTTCACTCATAAGATTCCAGCCGAATAAAACGTCTTTGTTTTTACCTTTGCCTTTGTAAAATACAAAAAAATTATGAAAAGAAAAAAGAATTTGAACTAGGTCAGATCGGCCAATTAGCTTTTGCAGAATTATTTTATTTTTTTTGCAAAAATCCAGACGACTGCTGAAGCTTTTTTGCGCTACTTTTAGTTTGAATTGGTCGATCCAGGCGTCTACTTCGGAAAGATTAACAATCATTCCCGATTCTAAATCTACGGGACCACAAAAGCCCAAGGTCACCGACACTGATTCTAACCTCTTTGATTTTGATTGATTAGGAGTCTTAAAAACCGAGGCAAACACACTAAACCGCCTTAGAAAAGTCGGATCAGTGTTTGCCATTTAACTATTGAACCACTAGAGGATTGATTTGAACGTTGCTATCATTTCGAAATTGTTGGATCCAATCATCTTGCAATTGTGATGACGCTTGCTGTGCCAATGTTTTGGATTCGTTTTTAGCCTTATCTACATCAGCCATTTTTACGTCTTTTAAGAGAAGCAAATAATGTAAGTTTCTAACGGTGATCAACTGCTTTGACAATTTATGTTGAGGCGACAAATCCATAGCTGCGGTTTTAAGTTCTTTTTCTGTTAGCTTTGGTATTTGAGCAGAATCCAAACTAAAAAATCCAGTTTCTTCCCAGGCTAGCCCCATTGTTTTTAAAGTAGTTTCAACTGCTTCGAGCTGCCCCGCCTTAACACTTTCTGCCAGTTGATTTTGTAACGCTTCAAATTTATCTTTGCCTAGAAGCTCAGCTGCAATTTTACGTTCAACCGATGCCAACTCTGCTTTTACGATGGGTTTACGATCTGTTAATTTGACCAACTGATACGACGTGTGGCCTTTAACTGGAGCTGAAACCTTGCCAACATCTAAAGCAAATGCCGCCTGCTCGACCGCTGGCTCTTTTTCACCGCGACCGAAATAACCTAAATCACCTTTTTTACTTTTTGTGCCAACGTCTTCAGACATTTTCTGTGCAAGCTGACCAAAATCTTCTTTATCTGCTTGTTTTTGAATTTCTAGAATTTTAGCCATCGCTTTTTTTTCTGATTCAGGATTGCCGGACGTAAAATTAGTTACGATCACTTGAACCGAAATTTTTTCCGGTTGGTCGTATTTTGACCGATTGGCATCAAAGAAACTCTGCACACGCTTTTTAAATTCCGCCTTGCCTAAATTTTCAGTCACATCGGCATCGCTGACATTGATTTTCTTGCCCTGTTCATCCCGATCTAATTTTACAAATTGAACATTCCATTGCTGACGACTGAGTTCATTTAACTGATCAATTTCTAACTGCGACGGTTTAGCCACGGCTTCAAATAATTGGCGAGTTCTTTGTGTTTGAACTTGTTTTCTAATTTTGCTTTCAAACCCGGCTGGTGAAAGACGATTGGCTTCTAGCAGCTGAAAATAGTAAGAGGGCTGAAACTGGCCGTCTTTTTTAAACTCGTTCATTTCCTGAATAAACGTCAAAATTTCCTTGTCAGAAACCAAGATATTTTCCCGTTCGGTGGCCTGAGACAACAATTCCATTTGCACCAAAGATTCTACAGCCTGGCGGCGCACTGCCTTTTGTCGCTGCGGGTCGAAAGTGATCGGCTGACCAAACATTTGTGCATAATAATCTTGCATCTTTTGCACCCGCTGTTCTTCTTGAGTGAAATCCGCCAGTGAAATAAAGGTTTTATTCACTCGAGCCGCATTCGATGCGCCCCCGCCCATTTTGTCGTTTGGAAGTCCGAAAAAGACAACAACGACCATGATCGGCAAACTGAACATCAGAGTCCCAAGAATTTTTTTGGTTCGATCGCGCGACTGCATTAAGCCTTTAAGCTGTTCAAACGTACTTCCTGTTTTTGGGGTTACGTCCAATAGATCAGATTCAGTATCGCGGCCTTTTCGTGTATCCATGGTCTCTCACTTTCTTGGGACAATTCGTGTTCGTTCGCAAACTCAAATAACACCTTTTTTTTCTTCGATTTTCAAGTCAAAATTTTTATTATATCTTGCTCCAGATTCTTCCATCATCTAGACTTTCTGTAAGTCAGGAGTCATTTTTTGAATTTTTTTAATATAAATCTTAAAAAGCTAGTGTTTTTTATCTTTGTTTTGGTCATGCCTTTGATCACGTTCAATATGGAAGAAAAACAAAATGACTCGGAATGGTTCAAACAGCCTTTTTCCTGGATGGCCGGGCGTTTCCAAGACTTTTTTTACTCCTACAGTAAGGGCGTGAAAACCACGACCAGTCAGTATTTGAATCTGATTCAAATCAAAAAACAAAATGAATCGCTAAAAAATCAAAATCAAGAATTGACCACTCGGCTTTTAAAATTTGATGAAATCAATCAAGAAAATGGTCGCCTCAAGCAGCTTTTGGCCTTCCGAAATGCTAGCAAAATGGATCTTTTGGCGGCGCAAGTAATTGCTCGTGATTTAATTCCTGATCACAGTACGATCACAATAAACAAGGGCTCGGCCGATGGCCTCAAAGAAGGCCAAGCAGTTATGACTTTGCAAGGCGCTTTGGGGTATGTTTTTAAACCGCAACAGAGAACATCGCACATTTTACTAATGACAGACCGTTACGCTGTGATTGATGGAGTCATCCAGCGCAGTCGCGCGCACGGTATCGTTGAAGGCAAAGGCAAATCTGGTGCGGTCTTAAAATATGTCGAAAGAACAGAAGATGTCCGCCCCGGTGATTTGGTTGTGACTGGTGGGCTTGACAATATATTTCCAAAAGGATTCCCCATTGCGGTTGTAGAAACAGCAGAAAAGAAACAAATCAGTGTGTCGTTGAAAGTCGATCTTAAGCCGCTCGTTGATTCGGAAAAAGTGGAAGAAGTCTTTGTCGTTCTCAATGCAAAAAACGTTGATATGTCGGAAACAATAGGTACGGAGATTAAAAATTGACTTCGTCTCGCTTAAGAGTCCTCCATGGGTTGGTATTTTTGTTTTTGGCATATTTTTTATGCGCGTTTCAAACAGTGGTTTGGTATCAGCTTTTGGGCACGGTTGCTCCGCCTTTTTTTTGTTTTCTATTATTTATTTATTTTGGCCTGGATAAAGAAGACTGGAAGTCGATTGTCTATTGCTATGGATGTGTTTTTATTTATTCGTTCTTCACCTATGCCTCTTTGGGTATATTATTAGTGACCTGCATGTTCAATTATATCTTCTTGTATGTAGTTAAAAATCGAGTCTACTGGCCAGGCGCGGTCTATTTCACAATGATATCTGGAATTTCAATTACTTTGTTTCACGTTACTTATGTTTTAAATTCCTACCTTTTTGAGTCCCGATTTACGCCCATTGTTTTCTGGGACCGATTGTTTCAAGTTTTGCTCACCACATTGATCGCATTTTATGCGTATCCTATCTTAAAAAAAATGGACACTTTGTTTAAGCCGGACTTACCTTCGGAAGTGCATGGAGACTTAAATGGCTGATTATGTAAGTAATCCCGACGAGTCAAAAGAGTACTGGGGTCGCTACAAATATATATACGCGCTTGTGATATCGACATTTTTTGTATTTTCCCTGCGGCTTTGGTATTTGCAAATTATTTCAGGTTCTGAACTGCGCGACTTTTCTGAAAAGAATCGAATTAAACAGGTTAAAATCCCAGCGCCGCGCGGTTTGTTGCTGGATCGGCATGGTAAAACGTTGGTTCAGAATTTACCGGGTTTTGAAGCGATCCTGACACCTCAATACATTACTAACCTTGATGAAATGTCGATTCGACTGGCTCCGATATTAGGAATGGAACCTGAAAAAATTGTCGCACGTGTTCAGCGCAGTCGGCGATTGAACGGGCCTTTCTCAACGATTCGATTAAAAGACAATCTCAGTCGTGAAGAAGTATTTCGTTTGAAGCGAATCAATTTAGATACGCCAGGGCTTGAAATTCGTGAAACTATAATTCGTCACTACCCGTTGCAAAAAAATGGCGCTCAATTGTTTGGCTATGTAAGTGAGATCTCAAAAAAACAGCTGCCTTTGTTGAACGATTTATACAAGGGCGTCTTAAAATTTGAACAAGGCGACATTATTGGAAAAAGCGGCCTTGAGGAAAATTTAGAGCGGGAAATCCGTGGTGCTGACGGCGTGAGTTTTATTCAGGTCGATGCCCATGGCCGTGAAACTAGCCTGCGAAATCCCAATATTATCGGTGATAAAATTACGGACCAAGATGCTTCCCATGGTAGCAATGCCGTTTTGACTATTGATCGGGATATTCAAGAAGCCGCTTATAAATCATTTACAGATTTAAAGCGCATTGGCGCCGTCGTTGCGATGAAGTCAGATGGGCAGATTCTAGCTTGGTTGTCTGAACCGTCCTTTGATCCCAATGAATTTGCCACAGCAATTTCGGCACAAACGTGGAGCACATTGATCAACGACCCTTTCAAACCACTTCGAAATAAAGTTATTCAGGATCACCATTCACCAGGCTCCACCTTCAAGCCCTTTGTTGCTTTGGCGGCATTAGAAGAAAAAACAATCACAGATACACAAATCGTTTATGCCCCTGGTGTTTTTTATTTTGGCAGACGCCCGTACCATGATCATCAAAAAAATGGTGAAGGCAATATCACTGTGTACGATGCTCTTGAGCGCAGCTCGAACGTTTTCTTTTATAAAATGGGAATCGCTCTGGGGATCGACAAAATGTATGATTACATCTCACTTCTAGGGATCGGTTCAAAAACCGGGATCGAGCTGGCGCGGGAAGTCCCCGGCAATATGCCCAATTCAGAATGGAAAAAAGCCAATCGCGGTGAAGAATGGCAAGAAGGCGAAAACCTGAGCACAGCAATTGGACAAGGTTTTGTAAATACAACTCTGCTTCAAATGGTAGTGGCCTACAATACGATCGGTTTAGGCGGAAAAGTCTACAGACCCTATGTCATTCAGAAGATCTTGGATCAAGAAGGCAAAGTAATTAAAGAAAATTTTCCTCAAGTGCTTAGAAACATCACAGAAGTTCAACCCAATGGTAAAAAAATATCTGAAAAAACATTTGATATTGTTCGCGAAGGCATGAGACGCGTCGCCAATGGCGCGCGCGGAACGGCCCGATTTTGGAAAATACCCGGAGTCGAAATGGCCGGAAAAACTGGAACATCCCAGGTCATGGGGTTTTCAGCAGATCAAATTTATAACAATTGTATGTCAAAACCGATTCACATGCGACATCACGGCTGGTTTATCGCTTGGGCACCGCCGATCAATCCAGAAATCACAGTAGGCGTGTTAGCCGAACATTCTTGCCATGGCAATACCGGCGCGGCCCCCATTGTCCGTGATGTGATTCAAGCCTACTTTCAAAAATATCATCCCGAAGTAATCGAAGCGGGACTTAAAGCCATGAATGTTAAAAAAATATCCAACGCGACTACCTCGGCCCCTGCCGTTACGACTGAAGGAGAATAGATTTGGATCTTTCAATATCGCTAGAGGAAAAAACATTAGTCCGCCGTTTAGACTGGAATATTATTCTAGTTATTTTGGCGTTGAATGTGATCGGTCTTATAAATTTATACAGCGCAACCCATGGACCCAATTCAAAAGAAGTCGAATCACTATTTATAAATCAAATTGTTTGGCTAGTTTCAGGCTGGAGCATTTTTTTCATTTCAACACTTTTAGACTACGCCATTGTCGCGCGCATTTGTTATTTGATTTATTTTTTCAATTTGATTGCTGTTCTTTATGTCGATTTTTTTGGTAAAATAGCGCTCGGAGCCCAACGCTGGATCGATTTTGGATTCTTTCGTTATCAGCCCTCAGAAACGATGAAGCTTTCGCTTATTATGCTGTTATCAAAAGTATTAGCCCAAAGAAATTCGATGGGACAAGGCATGGGGGTTCGTGAATTGATCGGCCCTATCATTTTGGTTTTAGTGCCATTTGCGTTGATTATGAAACAGCCCGATTTAGGAACCGCAATGATGATTATCGCCATCAGCGGGTCCATGATTTTATTCACCAAAGTTAAAAAGCATATTATCGTCGCGGCGCTGGTTTTGATTTCAATTTCCCTGCCTATCGCTTGGGAATATATTCTGCATGACTATCAAAAAAATCGAGTATTAACATTTTTATCACCAGAAAATGATCCACGAAAAACCGGCTACAATGCCTTGCAATCTCGCTATGCCGTTGGATCAGGACAATTCTTTGGCAAAGGTTTTCGCAAAGGCACTCAGTCACAGCTCGAATTTTTACCAGAGCGCCACACTGATTTTATTTACTCGGTCTTAAGCGAAGAACACGGCTTTGTTGGCAGCATTACAACCATTGGATTATTTTGCATTTTGTTTTTCCTTATCCTCAGGATTGCTTACCAAGCCCGCGATAAATTTGGCGCCTTAATGTCCGTAGGGGTTCTGAGTTATATATTTTGGCATATGTTTGTAAACGTTGGCATGGTGGTTGGATTGCTTCCTATCGTTGGGGTCCCTCTGCCCTTGCTGTCCTATGGCGGCTCAAGTATGTTGACCACTATGCTTGGTCTTGGGCTGATTTCTAGCGTTTCCTTCCGTCGCTATTTGTTTTAAGCTTTTAATTTAAACCTACTATTCTGAGACGTTTGATATTAAGAAAAAATAATTTTTTTTATTGTTCAATTCTTTCACACTTCAAGCGGCATGAAACGCGTTTCACTTTGGACCTGGGCTTCCGTCAAATTTTATTGTCCTCAAGAACCTGCCTTGGCCGTCGATACAATGGACGACTTTACAACAGGAGGTTCTATATGGTTCGTATATTAAAAAGCGCCTTGGTCCTTGGTTTTTTAGCTTTAGGGTTGAGTGGATGTAAAAAGTCCTCACCAGCTGCCGATAGCACGACTACAACAGGAAGCACCGGCTTTCCTTTGGTGTCCATCCAATGCGGTTCGCAAGCGTGCGTGAAATAGGTAACTAAAGCTAATAAATTAAACTAGGAGACAACACGATGTTAAATAAAAACACACTTATAAAAGGTATCACCGCTGCGGCCGTGGTTATAACGTTGGGATATTCTTACACTCAAGTAACTGAAAAACAAAAAATTCAAAAATCAGTGATAACTAAGCTTGGGCCATTTGCACAGCTTGCCAATCTGAATTTTGCTAGAGCTGGCTCAGCGGCAACCCCTCATATTACTAATATATTAAGACAAAGTTTTGGTCTGATTATGGGATACAACGACAATGTGTCTTACGGTGAACTAGCCTGCAATGGCACAACACCGGCGGCCGGTGCAGACTGCAGTGGCCCACCTCATGATGGAATTGTTGGTCGATTGACGTCGATCATTAATACCTTACCTACAATTGGAAAAAGTGGCGGTATTAACAGCTGCACTGATGTTCCGGCGACAGGATCCATTACGGGATCTGATGGAACTAACAATGTAGTGATTAATTTTAAAACTCCAACGCATACGATTCCAGGCTCATGGCTTGGCGGCGGGACGACCTTTCAGAAACGAGTCGAGTTTCAAGAAACTATTTTAGATGACGTCACAAAATTTGCGTATGAATTTAATTGTGGTGATTCGCCAGCGGCTTACATTGCGATAAATATGGATATGGGCAATATTCAATATGACAGCAATGCGGCCCACACCTACCCATACAAACGATTGATCACTCTTTACACGGGCCAGAAATCAGCCACGCTAAATGGAATCGAAGTTTATATGTCAGAGGCGACTACATCTGTTGGCGGCAGAGTTCGCGGACTTGATGCAGTTCGAATTGAATACAATAAATCGTCAAGTGAGTTTGAACTTTGGGGCGTTCTTCAAAGCCAGGCCCAGAATAGCAATCAGGTCGTAGGCCGAACCGCTATGCACGGAAACTATAGCGACGGTAAAGCGACTGTTTTTTACAACGCTTGGGAATTGCCACAGCAATCAGGAAATGATTCTGCAATAAATGCGTCCGCAGTGTTGGCAGCGAATTCATCGGCACTTGCCACGGCCACAGGTCTTACGAATGGTGGAGGCGGACTAAGTACTTCGACAGCCACGTTTGATGAAAATGTTACTTCCAATACGGCATCGACAACGCCAGGTGAAATTAATAAAAAAGGCTGCGTAAATTTCAATACGCCAAATACAGCCCCCACAGCCACAACAGATTGCGCAGGTTATTCACTCAATGCAGTAAGCTCTGCTCCTTTTATTGACTCAGCTGGCGCGTTTAGTTTGTCTTGGGCGCTTTCGACCATGACGTCTAAGTTAGAAGTCCTTCAATAATAAATTCCTAATACTAATGATTGAAGACACTCCTAACTATGGAGTGTCTTTTTTTTTAATTTCCTGGCTTTAATTTCACAACTTCGGAAACGATGGTTCCGATTTTAATACTGGATTCTATCCGAAGAATAAATTTTCGATCATCATCGCTTAGCCAAAAATAGATATCACCAATGGGTTTAAAAATGCCTTTAACCGTAATCTCAGGCTTGATAACTATGGCATCAAAGTCCCCAACTTCGGTTTCAATTTTTTCTTTGCGAATGGCTTTGCCGCGGAAAACTATGTTTTCACCGGCATCGGCTACACGAAACGAGTACTCTTTGCCCACTTCCCATTTGAATAGGCGCATGTAAAAAGCGGCGCTGTATACGTTTTGAGAATATTGCAAAATATCCCATTCTTTTTTAAATTCTTCCTGGCCATTCTTTTTTGTAAATTTCTTTTCCCAGTAGGTGCCTTTGTTATTTTCAATATCAAATAAACCTTTTGCGTCTTTGATTTGGCCTGTTTCTTTCACTGCCAATGTGAATACCCGAGGTACAAATTCCATAAAGTCTACATAGGTTGTAGCAATGTCTTTTACACTGTAGAAAGAGGAAAACATGCTCGAAGATTCTAGTTCTGTTGTAAATGTATACGAACGTTTTCCATTCACTTCAACAAAGGGACCTACTTTTAGCTTTAGCTCTCCGGCGGCTACTTTAAAATAATGCAATTCATGTACGACTTCTTCCCCGACACGAAATGGGTCTTTTATTGGACGGCGCCCGTTCATGCCTTCGCGATCTTCCATGTCATTCGCATTTACAGCAACCTCAGGAGTCGCCTCTGTTTTTAATTCAGCTTTAGCATCCAGTTTGTTTTTATTTTTTTTAGATTTTTTAGATTTTTTCTCTTTAACTTTTGGAACTAAAGAGGTGCCTACTTCCGGTTCTTTCACCGGAGTTGGGTTCAGTGAGGTGACAGGGATTTCAACCACTTGATTATTTGAATTGCCCGCTTCGGGAGGAAGTTCTTTGATTTTAACTTTTTCATCGAACTCGACATTTTTAACAAAATCTTCTTCTTTTTTTTCCAGCTTTAAAAACGAGGATGCACAGCCACTAAAAAATGAAGCGCCAGTGAACAAAATGCCTATGCAAAAAATAATTCGAATCACAACCCTAGGATAACATTCCTATCCTAGTAATCACTCAAATTTTTTCCATCTTCGATGTAACCACATCCAATGTGCAGGGTGCTTGCGAACGATTCGCTCGATGACCACGTTAAAATGCTGAGTCAGATTCAGAATTGACTCTTCCTTATTCGCTGAAATGAGTGGCTGAAGCTCCAAGGCTGGCTCAAAGACAAGATGAAATCGCTGATCCTCGCCTTCGTAACAATAAACTGGAACAACAGGGGCTTTCGTTTTTATATGAAAAAGTGCGAGACCTTGGGCTGTTCCTGTTTTTCTGCCAAAAAAAGTGGTCTCGATACCAAACGGTTTTCCCATAAATTGATCAATTACAAAAACTACAATGCCATTAGTTTTTAGTGCTTTTAATATTTGAAACGGAGACTTCTCACCATGGGGTTCGATGTAGTTGACCCCTTGCCCGCCTCGGACTGAAAACCAAATATCATTAATTTTTCTATTTTTAAAAAATTTAGTAATCAAATTTATCGGCCATTGATTCATTGCAATCATATTTGCAGATAGGTCACCGTTGCCTACGTGCATACCTAACATCAAAATACCTTTACCCTGCTTAAATGCGGCCTCAACATGTTCGCTGCCTTCATATACACAATGTTTAGAAACCCAAGCCCGGTCAATTAATGGTATCGCCATCAAGTCAGCCAAATTGGCCATCGATACCATTAAATTTTCTCGCCCTAATTTAATTCTCTGCTCTAAAGTCCAATCAGGAAACGCTATCCCGATATTTTCAATTACCTGTTCTCGCCGAATTCTAAAAACGTCATACCAAAGAAACCCAAGCACACTGAATAAAGCACGACTCGTGCGTCGTCCAAGATGGAAGCAAATAAAGGAAACTAATTTAATGCAAAAATGAAGTAATTGATTCATATATTTGTTGATCACTTTTGTTGGGTCGTAACTTCCATTTTACAACGCCCAGAGGAACGTCTTTAGGCCAAATACCCTTTAGTTTGGTAAAATCTTTTTCTGTCGTTAAAAAATGCTTAAAATTGAGTGGTTTATCTAAAATCATTTTCAAATCTGCCGTTGAATATTGATGATGATCGCGAAAAACTTTTTCCACAGTTTCTATTTTAGGATTTAAATCCTGAATCATTTTTTTAAAAATTTCTGGCCGGGCTATAGCCGATATCAATACAAACCGTTTTGTGCAGGAAAACTCTTGCTTGCCTGCACAGTGGGGAGAGGCATCGAAGTTTAAATTGGGAAACCAAGGAAAATCTATTCCAGCCAGCTCAAACTGCCAATCCACTTGAAACCCGGGGAAGGACACTTGGTTTTTTAAAAGCTCTAAATGCTCAGCTTCAACAAAATTAGTTTTTGTCCAAAAAATAATATCCGCTTTTCTATATCCCTCAAAGGGTTCACGATAGCGGCCCCTAGGGAAAAGAAAATTGGTCTGATCAATTTGCGTCACATCAAATAACAAAATATTACAATTATTTTTCAATTTCAAATGCTGAAAGCCATCGTCCACAAACAAACAATCCACTTTTTCACAGCGCAAAATTTCTTTTGCAGTCAATGCTTTAACGGGCCCCACGTACACGGGAACTTGAGTTTTTTCAAAAACAAGCACCGGTTCATCGCCAAATAGTTGTCCCGCTGATTTGCCATCAATGCCATTTTCAACTACTTTCTGAATCCTGCGACTTCCCGATTTGTAATTTCGGCTAACTACGGCGACCCGCCGATTCTGATCTTTCAAAAGATTAACTAAATAAATAATAATCGGGGTCTTTCCCGTCCCACCGACTGTAAGATTCCCAACACTTAGGACTGGCAATGTCAGCGTATCCGCTTTCAAGTATTTTTTCCTATAAAGCCAAAACCGAATTCGAACTAACAAACCATAAATCACAGAAAGTCCGCTCAAAACCCACAATAACGCAAAAAAAATATTTTTATTTTGCTCTAACCGCGGGAATAAACTCGACGCCCAGGCCTTTGAGTTCATAAATACTCGTTCAAAACTTGAACCACTTTTTCAGTTACCCGTCCCTGCCCAAGTCGGTTTCGCAATTCCTTCAAATTCTTTTTCTGGGCTGAATAAACCTCTGGTTTGGAAATTAAATCAAACACCAAGCGTTCCAATTCATCTGCATTCGCTTTTTCTTGAAATCGTTCGGGACTGACTTCACGGTCTAAAATTAAATTAGTAATACCGAAATACTTAACTCCTCTTACTAATATTTTAGCTACCCAGCCCGTTAGCCATTTCATGCGGTACATGATCACCATTGGCTTTTCAAGTAATCCAACCATTAATGTCGCTGTGCCAGAGGCCGCTAGCACGATGTCCGTCAATAAAATCATTTTAAACGGATCGGTTTTCATCATGATGAAATTCACTTTAAAATCATCCAGGTAGGAAACTAAATCTTCTTTTTCAAAACTAGGAGCGCACATTATTAATATTTTTAAATTAGAAACCCGATGACTCAATCGCCTGGCCACTTCCAACTGCATAGAAAAATGACGATCCAGTTCGCCTCGCCGTGACCCTGGCATCAAGCCTAAAACAACTTCGTTGTCTTTTATTCCGCACCGTTGCCTCTCACTGAGCATCAGGCTTTCTTCCAAATATTCACTTTTTAGTTCGTCAATCAAGGGATGTCCCACAAATTCACACTTAACCTGATTTTTTTTATAAAAATCCATTTCGAACGGAAATAAAACCAATACCCGATCACAAAAATCACGCATTTGTGATACTCGACCCTTTCGCCAAGCCCAAATTTGCGGAGAAATATAATATACGACGGGAATATTTCTTTTTTTTAATTCTTTGGCCAATCGTAAATTAAATTCAGGGTAATCTAGTAAAACGGCCACTTTAGGTTTTACGCGATCGACTTCAATTAAAATTTCATTGAATACTTTTTTAATCGCTGAATAGTGTTCGATGACTTCAGCAGCGCCAACAACAGCCATATTTTCAGATTTGCCTAGCCTTCGAAAGCCAAATGCTTCCATTTCATTAGAACCAACGCCAAATGCGTCCACCGATCGATCTTGCTGTTTCCAAAGTTCCAATATGCGCTGAGCATACAATACCGACGAAGCTTCAGCGGATATCATCAAAACAGCGGCCATCGGATCCTTTTTGTCATCGTCGATGATTTTGAATTTGTTTGTCTATTTCATCAGCCCATGTCATGGCTTTTAAGCCGTCCTCAGCTGTGATCAACGGCGGCATACCATTTAATACACACTCAACAAAGTGATTGGTTTCTTCTTGAAGAGCATCGGCCTTAGTTACGGTCCAAACCGTCGATTTTATTTTTTCGTCTTCTTTTTCTGCTGTCGGAAAATATTCATAGGCTTCAATTTCATGTGTTCCCGTATTGGCTATAAATGTTTTATTTTTTGAATAGGCTTTTACCTGTCGAACCCCTTTACCGCTGGTTCGATTGATAGACATGTAGACGGACTTAGTTTGACCATTTTTCAGCGCCAAACTGAAATACGCATTGATCGCATCTGTTTCTTTTGAAATGATTGTTTCGCCCGTACATAAGACATTTTTCACATCCGCACCTTGAGTCAGCCAAAACATCATATCAATATCGTGAATCATTAGGTCGTAAATAACCGACACATCAGATCCCCGAATTTTAAAGGGCGACCAGCGGGTGAATTCATAGTGATAGGCTTCGCTACCGATTTTTTTATTCACTTCAATCAATGACGGATTAAAACGTTCGATATGGCCGACCGTTAAAAAAGCTTTTTTACTTGCACACAAGTCAAAAAGCTTTTTTGCTTGATCCAAAGTCGCGGTCATTGGCTTTTCCACATTAACAGGAATTTTTTCACTTACAAAAAAAGAAGCCAATTCGAAATGAAATCGTGTTGAAGCAGCTACTGTTACCAAGTCCACTTTGCCAATTAAATCTTTAGGATTCGAGTAAGCCTGGCAACCAAGGGCGGTCGCTATTTTTTGCGCTTGTTCCAGGTTTGCATCGCAAACGCCCACCAGTTCACAATTTGGATTATTTTTAAACTTTTGCGCGTGAAAATTACCTAAGTATCCAACACCGACGACGGCTGCTCTTAATTTTTTCATTTCAATCCTCTGTGCGCCTATTCAAGCCTGTTTGCCTGGCTCAATCTTGTGGACTAGTCTTCCAAATCTGAAACGGAACCCCTAGAAATCGCAATTCCACGTTTGGATTGTTTCACGAATTGAACCAGATAATTTATATTGTCTGAAGGGATGCATTCCTTAGCAATACGCTCGTAGGCTTCATCCAAAGTCGAACTACCCATTATAATTATTCGAATTGCTTTGTGAACATTGTTCACTTCTTCTTTTGAAAATCCTTTTCTTGAAAGGCCTACTTTGTTTGTAGCTCGCACCAACGCATAAGTCCCTTGCGCACGGCTAAAAGGTAAAATATCTTTGTTAATAACTGAACTACCGGCAATAAACGCATTTTTACCGACACGCGTGAACTGATTAAATGCGCACACGCCGCCAATCGTAACGCCTTCTTCGATAATACAATGCCCGCCGATATGAGTGTCATTGGCTATCACCACGTTATTGCCCACTTTGCAATCGTGACCAACGTGCGTATAGGCCATCATATAACAATTGTTGCCAATTTCTGTTTTACCATCGCCTTTGTTTGTGGCCAAATTGACAGTCGAAAACTCACGAAAGGTATTATTGCTGCCGATAATTAATCGAGTTGGTTCTGATTTATAGGTAATATCTTGAGGCGGCCCGCCTATAGCCGCACCGGGAAAAATATGATTATTTTCGCCTATTTCTAAAATACCATACCGGGAGCCGACCGTCGCATGACCTTCAATAAACGTTCCGCGACCGATCTTTACTTTTCCCTGAATCAGGCAATAAGGACCAATCTCTACATCGGGCGCCAGCTCCACATCGGGGCTGAGGACACTAGATGGATGTACTTTCATATCTATTTTTCTTTTTCTTTTTCAAACGCTTTGACAACATCGTCAGTTAAATCATGTGACGATTCTACAAATAAAACCATCGCCGTATTTTCAAGAACCATTGCATAGCCTTTGTCTTTAGCCATTTTATCAATAATCTTCTTCATTTTTTCCAAAATAGGCTGAGTCAGTTCCTGTTCCTTCTTTTGGATTTCGCCTTGGTTCTTTTGAACCACTTGCTGGAACTTCATCATTTCTTCGCGAAACTCTTCTTGTTTCTTCACAAGAACTTCTTCAGACAAAACGCTTTTCTTTTTTTCGATATCTTCCTGCATTTTTTTTAAGTCTGCTTCTTTCTTTTGAAGCTCTTTTTTCTTTTTTTCAAAATCAGACTCTAATTCTGTTTTTGCTTTTTTGCCCAGTGTAGTTCCTTGAATTGCTTTCTGCAAATTCACGACTCCCACTTTAAATTCAGCGGCAAAACAGCTCATTGAAAAACCAAGAATCGCAATTACTGGTAATAATGACTTTGTCATTCTTATCTCCTATTTTCTAAAATGATCTCTTAAAAATCTTAATTTAAAAACAAACCTGTGTCGATAACTATTTAGAACGGAGTTCCAATAGAAAATTCGAAAACGACTGCTTCATGCTGGTACTCGCGATTCAAAGGAAATCCCCACTCGAATCTCAGCGGACCGATTGGCGAAAACCATCGAATTCCAAAGCCCGTGTCAGCAAATAATCTGGTGTCAGTCACTATATCTTCAGCTTCACCGACGTCATAAAATCCAACGCCATACATTTGCGCTTCTTTGATTAACGGGAACAGCAATTCACCTTGATACATTAATTGCTGAGAGCCGCCATAGTAGCGCTTTGCACGTTCATCTAAATCAGTCGTGATTCCCGACGCAATCAACGCATTTCTAACCGTGGTCGACGTTATTTGACGACCTACGCGGCCGTAGCGATAGCCACGCAAACTGTACGGCCCACCAAGTAAATACAATTCATTGAAGGGAGGCGTGCGATTTGGATCTGTGGATTCAATTTTTGCATAGGAAATTGAGTTTCTAAAAACAACATCCCAAAAAATATTCTTGAAAAATCTAAAATCAGCGCTGCCCTTTTGATAACGTAAATTGCCACCAAATGGGCCTGTTAATGAATATCCCAGTCGAGCATAGACGCCTTTGGTTGGGCGAAAACGATCATTGCGAGTGTCATAGTCTAAGCTGACACCAAGCAATCCAGAATCACCAGACGCGGTATCCAATGGAAACAATTGCGGATCAGTAATTGTATTGCCCGCAGTATCCTTTACAGGCAGCAGTCGAGCAGCTGTATAGGTATAACTGCTATTTACGCGTAAATAGTCGCCCAGAGGGTGTCCTAAAAACAACGATCCGCCGGTGCGCTTTTCATCGTAATCCGCGCGGCCTGTGTTTTCACTGCTAAATACACGAAAGCCCAATGACCACAACGTGTCTCGAAAATAGGGCTCGGTAAAGGTAAAATCATAAACCGAATAATTCGAAGCCAAATTCAGACTCACACCTAAATTTTGCCCACGACCCATAAAATTAGTCTGCTGCACGCTGCCTTGCAGCGTAAATCCTTGAGCCGATCCGTAGCCAGCACCCAGTTGAATTTGTCCGGTATTTCGTTCTTTCACATTTATATCAATATTCAATATATCCAGCTTGTCAGAAGGCGTTGAAGTTTTGAAATTCACTTCATCAAAAAAGCCCAAGCGTTGGATATTCTCTAAAGACTGGCGTCGACGAGTTTCATTATACAATTCGCCTTCTCTGATCCGCAGTTCGCGCCGAACCACTTTGTCGCGAGTCTTGGTATTAGAGACAACTTGAATACGTCCAAAATAAACTTTTGTGCCTTTGTCGAAATCAAAAACAATATCGACTTTTCTTTCGGCCTCTTTCACTTTCCATTGGGGATTCACGTTGGCAAAAGCATAACCCAGATCGCCATATTTAGCCTGAAGATCGCTTAAATCTTTTTGTAAAACATCGTAGGCAAAAATCTTGTTATCATCGAGCTTCATAGTATCTAAAAGTTCTTGCCTTGAAAACAAAACATCACCTGAAAATTCAATTTCCCCGACATCAAACGCTTCGCCCTCGTCGATGTTAATCGTGATGTAAATTCCTTTTTTATCTGGAGTGACGGTCACCTGGGGTCTATCAATTTTAGCTTGAATGAAACCCTTGTTGAAATAAATAAAGCGAATTCCCTGAATCCAACGTTCAAACATATCTTGCTTAAACTGCCCGGAACCCGAAAGCCCCGTAAAATAACCTTCTTCAGACACGAGCTGATCAATGATCAACTGCGAAGAAGGAACTTTTTTATTTCCCAAAAACGTAATTTTTTTAACTTTTACGCGATCATTTTGTTTAACATTAACCCGGATTTTTACAGTTTCATTTTTTACAACGTCTTCGATCACATAATCAATTTTAGCTAAAAAATAGCCTTTATCTTCATAAAATTTTTGAACTTTTTCTTGGCCTTTTTTTAGTTTGGTAATATTCAAGATTTCGTAGGTCTTAATGCCGAGGGCTTCCTGGACTTCTTCTTTTTTGACATCCTCAGTAACGCCTTCCCAGGTGATTTCAGAAACAGACGGTTTTTCTTGAACTTTAAACAATACGACTTTTTGATCGGCAACAGTTTCTAAATTCACTTCCACATTTGAAAAAAAGCCCGTTTTGAAAAGAATCCCAATGTCTTCCCGAACGACTGATCTAAAATCAGCTTGAGAATACGACTGTTCTTTTTTAAGCTTCAATCGATTTAAGATCGAATCTTTTTCAATTTTCCGCTGTCCTTCTACTTTTATATCAGAAATAACAAAAGATTCACCGACCGACCTTAAAGCAGTTCCGCTGCCAACACCTTCGACTTTAATCGGCTTTTTTAATGCTTTTTTTGATTTAGAGTGCGATTTTTTTGAGGCCTTAACTGAACTCTTAGTTTTTTCCTGAGCTATCGATGGATAGGCGCAAAAAATAAAACTCAACAGAATGCAGCTCAAAATGTGATAATATCTTGTCATGTCGAGAGGATATTAGGTTGTTTCCGTAACGAGTCACAACCAAAAAAGCAGCGTGTTAGAGGTCCATTAATCAGACCAGCGGCCGTCTTTGAGGTGCAAAATCCGAGGGAATTTTTGAGCAAAATGCAAATCGTGAGTGACTACAACGAGTGCAATTTTTAGCTGTTCACGAATCTTAAAAAATAACTCTTGAATCTTATAACTATTCATCGAATCCAAGTTTCCCGTCGGCTCATCTGCAAACAAAATTCGAGGCTGTCGAACCAAAGCTCTGGCAATTGCCACACGCTGCAGTTCACCGCCAGAAAGCTGATTAGGATAGTGATTCAGGCGATCGCCAAGTCCCAAAAAACCCAAAAGTTCGGACGCTTGCCGAGTCGCAATGCCGGTATCTTGGTTGGCAATTCGACACGGCAAAAGTACATTTTCAAGTGCTGATAATTCACTCAAAAGATGGTGGAATTGAAACACAAAGCCTATAGTTTGGTTGCGAAAAAGCGACAATTGTTCGTCATCTAGCTTAAAGAGATTTTTTTCAAGATAGACAAGTTCGCCAGATTGAGGGTAATCGAGCGTGCCCAAAATTTGAAGTAATGTCGATTTCCCCGACCCACTGCTGCCAACGATGCCCATGGCTTCGCCTTCGTGAATATCGACGCTGACGCCTTTTAGAATATCTAAAGTGCCACTGCCCTGTGGATAACTTTTAAATATATTTCGAGCTGACATTAAAACATTAGCCATAGCGCAACCCCTCTACAACAGTTAATCGCGAGCTTTTCATTGCCGGCGCCAAAGTAGCTAAAAAAGAAATAATCAGAGTTGCCAGTGTGATTGCAAAAACATCGATCAAACGAATTTTAATCATGATATTATCAATTTTATAAACAGAGCCAGGAATTAATTCAAACTGATTTTGCAAAACCATAAAAACTTCGCACAATACCACTCCCAAAATAAGCCCGACAAACACCCCTAGGAGCCCTAAAATTACGCCCTGAAGAGTAAAGATTTTTAATATTTGCTTCTGCGAAACTCCTAACGTTTTTAGTATGGCTATATCGCCATTTCTTTGAACGACCCCAACATAAAGAGTCGAAGTAATATTAAATGCGGCTACGATCACAATGATTAGAATAACAAAAAATATTACAACGCGTTCGATTTCTACGGCATCAAATAGATTTTCATTTACGTCCCGCCAGTCTCGAATCATATACTGTGGTCCGAGCTTTTGCGCCAATTTAAAAGCCGATTCGCGAATGGTGCGATCATCGCTTAATTTTACAATTAGCCCTGTGTAACGATCTCCGATGGCTGCGAGCTTTTGAGCCGCGCCAATATCGGTAATTATCAAGCGTTCATTCCATTCATATTTTCCCAAATCTAAAATTCCAGAAATTCTAAACTCTGCGGCCTGTCGCTTAAAAGTTGATGGATCAACGGAATCACTGATCGGAACAACCACGTTTATCTTGTCGCCCACTTTTGCATTCAATCGCCTCGCGATGCCTTTACCGATCATGGCCTGAGGTATTTTATTAGCACCTTCACCAAACGGGGAAATGTCATTGGTTCCTTCGATCAATCTTTGACTCAAATTAACTACATTTTTGTACCGTTCACTATCAAGTCCCTGCAGTAAGACTCCGACGATTTGTCCCTGGCTTGCTAACACGGATTCAATGTAAACAAATCGTGTACTGGATTCCAGTTTTGGTTCGATGGATTTTAATTCATTTTCAAAATCGCGCCAGAGCGGTTTTGAACGACTTTTATCAACGATTTGGATATGGCCAGTCACATCGGTCATCGTTTTTTTCAATGTCGCTTCAAAGCCGCTCATTACCGCCATCGAAACTAGTAAACACGCCACTCCCAAAATCAGACCCAGTAAACTGAGCGGAGCAGACCCTTCTAAAATAAATTTTCGAGTAAAAAGCAATTTCCAGGCAATAAAAACTAAAGGGCTTTTGATAGTCAGTTTAGCTTTTAGTTTTTCTTTAAAGGCTGTCATCATTGCGGACTAACTTTCAACGATTTTAAATAGGCCATCACGAATCCTTGCAAATCCCCGTTCATAACGTCTTGCACCTGACTGGTTTCATGCAATGTTCGATGGTCTTTTACCATTTGATACGGATGCATTACGTAAGATCGAATTTGCGATCCCCACTCGTTGGCTTTTTTAGTCGCATTGAGTTCATCTTTTTCTTTGTTTCTTTTTTCAATTTCACGCTCGTACAACTGCGCTTTTAGCATTTTCAAGGCTTTTTCACGATTTTGAATTTGGGATCGCTGTGTCTGACATTGTACGATGATACCTGAAGGCAAATGGTACATTCGAACTGCAGAATCAGTTCTATTTACATGCTGACCACCGGCACCGCTGGAGCGAAAGGTTTCCACTTTTAAATCATCGGGTCTCACTTCAATATTAATATCATCGTCGACTTCGGCCCAAACAAACACCGAGGCAAATGAAGTGTGCCTGCGGGCATTGCTATCAAACGGTGATATCCGTACCAATCTATGAACGCCACTTTCGGCCTTGAGATATCCGTACGCGTATGCACCTTCAATTAATAACGTGCAGGATTTTATCCCGGTCTCTTCACCATCATTGCGATCGATCATTTCGTATTTGAAGCCTTGCTGATCGCTGTATTTTAAATACATCCGCAATAGCATCTCGGCCCAATCACAGGATTCCGTGCCGCCTGCCCCTGAATTGATCGACAGATATGTACTATTGGCATCCAGTTCGCCATTTAGGACTCGTTTTAATTCGAGGCCTTTACCAAGTTCTTCTATTTGCATGACTTCTGTTTTTGCTTCTTGAAAGGTCGGTTCGTCTTGAGCTTCTTCACTCATTTCCAGCAATACTTTGGCGTCTTTCAATTTTTTGTCGTAGAGCTCCCATTCATCGATAGCTCTTACTAATACTGACTTTTCTTTGTTTAATTTTTGCATTTCATCGGGCTTTTCCCAAAGTACAGGATTTTCCGACGACAGATTGACTTCTTCTAGTCGTTTTTTTTTGTTGTCTAAGTCAAAGATACCCCCGGAGTTCTTTTCCGAGGCTTTCGAGTTCAATTATTTTTCTCTTTATTTCACTGACTTCTGTCACTAGGGACATTTATAA
>JAYVPD010000066.1:0-8705 GCA_043757515.1 Pseudobdellovibrionaceae bacterium | reverse complement strand
GCTGGTTTAAAAATGAACGTATAATGAAAGAGTTGGGTTATTCTCATGAGAAAAATAGAAATAAGAACAAATGATGTGCCAAAGGTTGCCATAGTTGGGCGACCCAATGTTGGCAAATCGACATTGTTCAATATCCTAACAGGGACACGCAAATCGGTGGTTAAAAACCAGCCCGGCGTGACACGCGATATTTTAATCGAACCTGTCGAAATTTGGGGAAAGACCTTTGATCTGATTGACACAGGCGGTATTACCGAAGCTCAAGATATATTTTCCAAACTGATTAAAGAGCAAGTGGTCGAGTTTCTAGAATCCGTCGATATGATTTTACTGGTGGTCGATGGTCGATCGGGTTTAATTCCCGAAGATCGTGACATCGTGAAAATAGTAAACAAATCAGGTAAACCCTATTTGCTGATCGTGAATAAGGTCGATCAAATTGCCGACGAAGAAGGCTCCAAAGCCGATTTTTATGAATTCTCGGAAGACTTAATTGTAACGGCCTTTGAACAGCGAAAAGGCATTTCTGAAATTTTGGAATGGGTTACAAACTTGATTCCTGAAAAATTAATTGAAAAAGACAAAGGCATTACGTTTTCGATAGTGGGCAAACCAAATGTTGGAAAAAGCTCGCTAGCTAACGCTATTTTGGGAATGCCAAGAATGATGGTCAGCCCTATTGCCGGTACAACCGTGGATGCTGTGGATTCTCAATTTGAATTTGAAGGGCGAATTTTTACCTTGATAGACACGGCCGGCCTTCGCCGGCAGGCTAAACGGGATGATCATGTCGAAATTATTTCGGCTTTTAAATCGCAAGAAGCTATTCGTAAATCGCAACTTGTTTTGCAAGTGATTGATTGCGTGGAAGGTCCAACAGAACAAGATGCTAAAATATTAGAAGCCGTTTTGGAAGACCATCGTGGAATTATTATTGTTGCGAACAAATCAGATTTGGCTAAAAAAGATGATCCGCACTACAGGAACACTTTTTTAGATAAAATTAAAAGACATTTCCATTTCTTTACCGATGTTCGAGTCGTATTTACCTCGGCTTTAGAGAAAAAGGGCCTAGAAGAAGTGCTTAATGAAATTCAAGTTGTTGTTGATATGATGAATTTTAGGGTTACAACCAGCGAATTGAACGATTTCTTTTTCAATGCAATTCGAAAAGCGCCAGCACCACGCGCGGGAACTGTAAACGTAAAGTTCTATTACCTGACTCAAACCTACCAAAAGCCTCCCGCATTTATTGCCTTTGCGAACTATCCTGACGCCGTAACGCCGTCGTATCGTCGATTTTTGATCAATCAGTTAAAGGATTTTTTCAAACTGGATGGCATTCCCATTCGGATTTTTTGTATGCGATCTCGCCAAAAATCGGGGTAATTTATGTCCTCGGGTTCTCATCGCCAGTTGATGTTTATTATGATTTCCTTAGGGACTTCCTTGTCCTTGGGAAATTTGTGGCGATTTCCCTTTGTTGTAAGTGAAAATGGCGGTGGATCTTTTGTTTTCCTGTATATATTAATTGGGTTTTTAGTTGGATTACCTGTTTTAATTTTAGAAATGTTTTTGGCATCACAGCTTCAAAATGATCGTAGGCAGAAAATTTATTGGCTAGTTCCCTCCCTTTTGAGTTTTTTTGTCCTTAGCTACTACAGTGTAATTAGTGGTTGGGTTTTGTTTTTCCTGTCCGATTTTTTAATGCTAATTTTAGATACAACCAGGCAGCCCCAGAGATTGTACTTGTTGTTTGAACACCCCTGGCTTCAATGGTTGCTGGCAAGTGTGCATATCATTGCTTTTGTTTCGCTTTGGAAAAAAAATAAAGGTTCTATTTTATGGCGATTTCGAATCGTTGTTTTGCCATTAATTTTTGTCACTTTAAGTTTGCTTTTGTATCAGTCTTTACAATTAAGCAGTATTGCGGAATCTTTGCGTTTTTTATTTTATCCTGATTTTGACAAATGGAGTCGTTTCAGTATTGGGCATGCCATAGGGCATGTGTTTTTTACCTTAACAGTTGGGTTTGGAGTGTTTTTAACAATTCGTGAGTTTTATTCCGAGCAAGACCATACGCCAACAATTGCCTTGAAAATGACAGTAACAGGGATTTTGTTTTCTTTGGTTTCGCTAGTGGTCGTCTTTCCATTAATTTTTATTCAGAGAAATCAGGCTCAAGCGAATCCATTTTTGTTATTTGATTATTTGCCGCCTTCTTTTTTAACATTTAAATACGGATTGCTGTTTGGGTTTCTATTTTTTCTTGTTTTATACTTGTCAGCTTTAAACGGCTCGCTCGTTTTATTTCGGGCCTTTGTTAATTTAATTCGGCCCGTTTTAGAAGCAAAATATAAAACATCTGAAAATGAAGTGGGCATATGGGCCGGAATTGGCCTGTTTGCATTTTGTTTGGTACCGGCTTTGGGGTTTCCACTGTTTTTATTCACTAAAATTAATAATTTTAACCTAGTAGAAGTTATGGATCATTTTTTGATACATTGGTTTTTACCCCTAGCAGTCCTGAGTCTTTTGCTCTATTCCAGAAAAAGAATACAGTCGGCGGCCTTTCGGGAATTTGTAGTGAAAGATGAATTTACGTCAGCCCAGAGGCTGTACCCTATTTTAAAAGTCTTGCTTCTTTATGCCATTCCGGTTTTAATTGTAGTCGGACTATTTTCACGACTTTTCTAGCCTCAAATGTCCAGCTAGATGTAACAATAAGATTTAAGTTTATCTTATGAAAATACGATATTATGAGTATGTCTAATTCTGTCCTAATAGTTGATGATGAAGATGAAATTCGCGAACTTATTGGTTTGCAGCTCGCAAGTCCCGATCGTTCGTTTCAATTTGCTGCAAATGGAATCGAAGCGATTGATATTCTTACTAATGGAACCGTCGATTTAGTAATATCTGATATAGCAATGCCAAAAATGAATGGTTTTGAGTTACTTAGAAAAATTAAATTATTGGGCCTGAATACGCCAGTGATTATTTTAACTGGCCATGCTGATAGCATGGTAGCAAATCAACTTCGCACCTACAGCGTTAAATCATTTATCAATAAGCCGTGGAAAAAAAATGAATTGGAAGACGCGGTCACTTCAATCTTAAAAAAATAACTTGCACTTTTGAATGTTCAACGTGACCCTTTCCCTTTAAGGGGATTCTAGTTATGTTGAAAATTATTATTGCCATGAGTGTGGCGTGCGTTGCTTTTGCCGGAACTGCAAATTTGGATTTTAGATTTGATTCGGATTCCTCTAGCTATAACAATGCAGCAAAAGCGGCGGGTTCGACAGCAGGGACTAACTACCTTATGAAAGTGGGTCGTCTGGAGTTTTTAGGAAAACTCAATGAAGAGGTCACCTATCGCCTGCGCATTCGATTTGATAAACCGGCGTCAACGGTCCTACATAAGACTGATAACTTTTCATCACAAGTCGATTATGCTTTTATTCAAAACAAATTGGCGGACGGGTTAAGCCTTACCTTGGGTAAATTTGCATCTGAGATTGGGGCCATAGAGGGAAACACGACTACTCCTGATATCTATTTGCCTTCACAAGTGTATCAGCAAATTATGACCAATGAATTTTTGTATGTGTCTGGCGCCAAGTTTACGGTTTCTTATGATATTCACGAGGCATCGATTTTTGTATTTAACCAGTCAGAGGCAACAACGGCCGAGCAGTCCAAAGCGTCTTATGGCCTGGTTTATAAAGGTTCCTTTAAAGACAAAACAATATTGCCAGTCTTGGGATATCTAAGTGATGAAAAACAATCTCTAATTGGAGTAGATTCTAAAATTAGCACAACGATAACTTCAGCCGGAACAAAGTGGGATCCAAAACCATATTATTTATCGTTTGATTACCTGATTTTTAGCGAGAAAAACGTAACAGCTCTTGGAACAAATGATTCTTGGACGTCGCTCATTTTAGAAGCTGGATACGATTTTGAAGGAATTGTTCCCAAACTTAAATATGAAACGACCGATAAAAAAACGGATTCGGCAACTACTGTTAGAGAGAAAACCGATGGAATCAGTGTGGGTGTTGAATATCGGCCATACGGTCAAGAATCCTTTCGTTATCATTTGATGGTGACTCAACTCAATATCAAGGCAGATGGCAGTGATTCGCGCTATGAGCAACATTTCCTAGTAGGAACTCGCATTTACGCCGATTTTTTAAAGTAGTCTGCGGTTTGACAAAGTACGGGTTGAAATAGGGGCCCCTTTAGGCAATCCAGTAGTAAAATCTGCCGTCTAGAAATTTGACAGGACGATTTTTGGCAAAAGCCTGCTAGTACGTAGACCATGGGAAAAGCATTAAAAAAAATCTTTCACTTTGTTTCTGAATATTCCTTTCTTGTATTGTTAATTTTACTGGCAGGAGCTGCGTTTGCTCGAGCTCAAAACAGCACTCCTGTTTCCGCTGGTATGGCTTTGGATTCTGAAGTGAAACAAAAAGAGTTCGACGCATTGAAAAAATATGGCGGATATTTATTTAAATTAGGAAACTGCAAAGACTGTCATACAGAAAAAAATGGGACGCTATTATCAGGTGGCTACAAAATTGAATCTGCTTTTGGAATTTTTTACGGACCCAATATCACAGCAGACAAAGACACTGGGATTGGTTTGTGGACGGATCAAGATTTTATTTCGGCTTTGCGCCGAGGAGTTGCGCCAAGCGGGCGTAATTATTATCCAGCGTTCCCTTATTCATCCTATTCGAAATTAACGGATGCGGATATGTTGGCACTTAAGGCCTATATTTTTTCGTTGCCCGCAATTCGAAAAGAATCCATTCCGCATGAACTTAAATTTCCTTTCAATGTTCGTGAATTCATAAATGTTTGGAAATTGAGCAACTTTGCCTATGGCGGTAAATACACAGAAACTGAGTTTATTAAAGCGCGTGGACCGTACCAGTTAATTCAATCCAAAGATTGGGAGTGGAATCGAGGAGCCTACTTAGTTGAGGGACTCATGCATTGTACGCAATGCCATACACCGCGGGATAAACTTGGCAATTTCAAATGGAACGAATGGATGAGCGGGTCGCCGCTTTTTGGATCTAAAAAAGGCGCGCCAAACATAACTCAAAGTAAAAAAATCGGAGTCGGTGAATGGACCGCTTCAGATTGGGAAACGTTCCTTACTGAAGGAGTCAGCGCCAATGGAACTGAAGTCGGCGGAAAAATGGGGAAAATAATAGAAGACAGCACTTCTAGAATGAATCGTGCCGACCTAAGAGCATCCATTAAATATTTGATGAGTATCAAAGCAGTGGAAAAAACAGAGCTAAATAAGACGGACGCTGGTAAAAAGGAATAGCTATGAAAAACGTAATAATTGTATTGATTAGTTTTGGATTGATGAGTTGCAGTCAATTTAGTGAGCCGCAAGGCTTGGGAAGTCCCGTTGTTCAAAAAGTGTCTGCAAATCAAATTGAAGAACCATTAGAGGCTACCTTTTCGTCGATAAAATTGAATATTATAAATAAAAAATGCATCGGGTGCCATAACGCTAAAAGCCCAGATAAAAAGGCTGCCGAAATTCCATTTTCACGCGAAAGCGAAGTTCTTAAAGGGTCCTCAGATCTAGGGGATTTAGTCGTTCCTGGTGAGCCAAATAAAAGTCTTTTTTACCGAGTCATGGTTAAAGATGAAAAAATTCGAGGTAAAGCTAAAGCTATGCCGCCGTCAGGATCAACACATGAACCGGTGAGTGAAGACGAGTTGCAGGTTGTGGCCGCTTGGATTACGGGTGTGGCTTTAAAAACTGAAATAGCAGGTCAAGAGCCGAACCCAAACAAGCCAAACCCAGTAAGCTGCCCAGTGGTTCCTGGTACGCCAGGGACAGTGCCTCCTGTAGTGCCGACTGAACCAGTAGTTGTAGAGCCCGCTGTTATTGATTTTGCATTTATTAAAACTCAAATTTTAGAAAAGAAATGTGTAAGCTGCCACAAATCTGGCGGAAAAGCGGACGAATTGGTCTTCGGTGACCGGCAATCGTTTTTGAGTTTGTCCAACTCCTATGGTCAAGAGATGATTGTTCCTGGAAAGGCAATTCAAAGTCTAATTTATTTGGCTCTATTGAAAGATGAAAGCGTCAGACAAGATACGCGATTGATGCCACCTAAAAAAGAAGTCGATGCTGGCAAAGTAAAAGATATTACTGAAATTGAAACGGGTTGGATTAAAAAATGGATTGATCAGGGCGCTAAATAATTAGGAACTGGCCCCTCAGCCTGCGGCTGGGGGCCAGTTAAACGCCTTCAAATTTAGAGTTACGTTAGCTAGATGCAGGCTCCTTGTGATTCAATTTGATTGCGGTTTTTTTGAAACACTCAGCAAAGGAATCCGCTGAAAAATATCAATTACACAGCTTGTAATAGCAGCGCTGCGCGAATTTGGGATCTGAGGTTTTGAAGCAAAATCCAAGCTTCGTAGTCAAATAATCCGATTTTGCGGATCGAACGAATCTTCTTGGGCAATTAAGGCATCGTATTTGAATCATTAGCTACAATTAGGCAAATTCAAAATCCCAATTTTAGAAGGCAAAGAAAACAAAAAAACGCAGGCTGCGGGGCCAGTTCTTAGTCTTTAAAAATAAAAAATACGGCTCCAAATAGACAAAACGAGGCCCACAAATAATTCCATTTCAATGGCTGCCCCATATAGAAATAACCAAAAGCTAAAAATACGATCAGAGTAATCACCTCTTGAATAATTTTAAGTTGGGGCAAATTGAAATGGGTAATTCCGAATCGGTTAGCTGGTACTTGTAAGCAATATTCAAAAAAAGCAATTCCCCAGGAGGCTAAAACCACAACCCAAAGTGGGCTAGATTGGTGGCTTTTTAGGTGACCATACCAGGCAAATGTCATAAATATATTGGCAACAACTAGCAAAAATAGACTTAAGAGTGCACCCATCGTTTTAGCCTACCTATGGTGTGAGATGAGGTCAACCTCATACGAAATCAAGGGAATTTGTATTATGGAAATGATAACTCAGAGGACGTGTCTGCGACGATTCAATTACAAAGATGCACGGCTATTAAGCCTTTTGGAATCAGACCCAGAGGTGGTTAGGTACACTCGAATACGGACCCCTTTGACCCTTGAACAAACAGAGGCGCGCTTGGCTGCACACCTTGAGGAAGGTCATCCTAAAGCGCCATTTGGCGTGTGGGGTGCTGAATTCAAAGGAAGCGGTGAATTTATTGGGTGGTTTATGCTGCTGCCAAAATCTTCAGTCTGTGTCGAGCTTGGCTATATGATTGTCCGAGACTTATGGGGACGAGGATTAACGACAGAAATTTGCAAGGTCCTGATTGAGAGCGCCTTTCATAGTGGCACTGTCAGCAAAATTGAAGCGATAACAGATCGGAAAAACCTGAGCTCTGTTTCTATTTTAGAAAAGCTGGGTTTTAAATTAGTTGATCAGAAAAAAGAGGGAAACTCACTTGATTTTGTGCTACAAAAATCACGGGAAAGAGACTCTCTTTAAATTAAACTTTAGCGAACTTATTTAGTTTATTCAGATGCCCAATTGTTTTTGAAACTGGCTTTCCTACGGGCTTTTGCTCGGGATTAAACGTTTTTTTTTGATTTTCAGATTTGCTTTTATATCCAGATTTAAAGTGACCTTGTGCTCGATCCGAAAATTCAAATTTTGGAATGAGTTTAATTTCAGTCGCGCCTTTCAAATAGTTTTTAATTTTAGTGTAATTGCGTTTATCAAACGGAGTTACAAACGTCAGCGCTTCACCCGCACGACCTGCGCGCGCTGTTCGACCAATTCTATGCAAAAAATCTTCAGGCTGTGTTGGCAATTCAAAATTTATGACCTGTTCGACGTGTGGCACGTCCAGACCCCGAGCCAGCAGATCGGTCGTAACTAAAATGCGAATTTCACCTAGGCGAAATTCCCTGACAACCCGATTGCGCTGCCCTTGGGTGAGTCCTGAATGAATCAGATCTGTCGAAAATCCAAATTCCTTTAGGTACTGACCCGTACGTTCGCAGCCGCCCTGATTTTGACAAAAAACAATTACGCCGCCTTTTGTGGCATTTAATTCATCTAGTAGGCGATCATTTTTTGCGGCTTTATCAAGGAAAAGAACCCGCTGATTGAGGCTCTCTACAGGCATCTCGGCTTTTTCTGAGCGTATCATAAGTGTTGTTCTGGGGTTCATAAAAAGCCCGGCCATGGATTCAACTTCGGCATTAAAACTGGCCGAAAACATGAGTGTTCTGCGTGTACCACGTAGCGAATTTTGAATATTTTTAAGTTGCGGCGTAAACCCGCTATCTAGCATTCTATCAGCTTCATCGATGACGACCTGTTCGACATTTTGAAGAATCTGTTTGTTGTCCACCAATAGATCATTGAGTCTACCTGGAGTCGCGATAATTAGTTTTGGTTTTTTATTTAAGGAACTGTTTTGCTTGGCACTCGGAACGCCTCCGATAACTAGCACGGTAGAAATGGGTTTGTCCGCAGTGAGTGCCGCAAAGACACGCTGAATCTGTTGTGCCATTTCACGACTGGGGACTAGAATTAAAATTCGACTCACGTCATTTTTTTCAATAGCGGTCAAAACGGGGATTGCATAGGCCAATGTTTTTCCACTTCCTGTTTGGGCAACCGCAATGACATCAGCGCCAGAAAGACCGGCAGGA
>JAYVPD010000065.1:0-31491 GCA_043757515.1 Pseudobdellovibrionaceae bacterium | reverse complement strand
GCATTTCCTGTATTTGCATAAAATAATTGGCCAGAGTCTCCAGATGCTGGATTTTGACCAAGCACGAAACCTGAATAAGCTCCGGCAGTTGAGTTTGTCACCCGAAGCATGGTCGAAGCATTTTGATTTTTTTCAACATGCACAATATCTAGTGGATTTGTTGTCCCTATGCCAACGTTGCCATCTTTATTGATTCTCAGAGCATTATTTCCTACTCCGGCTTTTACAACACCAAACTGCAATTCACCATCTTGAGTTGTTTGAGCCATTACTGCCGAAATACTTGCTACAAGTAAACTATTGGAATCTAGAAAACCAATTTGGGATAAATTGCCTGCCGTAGCATTTGTATTTTGAATTGCAATAAATGGCCACTCTCCCCAAATACCAACGTTGGCGCTGTTATTTGAAACTTGAAGTCGACTATTGGGATTTGTTGTCCCAATGCCAACGTAGTTTGTAGCGGGATCCTCAAATACTCCGCTGTTTTGAAGCAAGCCAGGTGTAAGAGTCCACTTTGCCAAAAAGTCTACAGTGCCGCTTCCTGAAGATATCCCGCTGCAAGCAGATATCACGGCGCTCGTTGCAGAATAGGGCGCACCAATATTAACGGTCATTTTTTGAGAAACTATTATCGGTTTTACGGATCGCATTACAGAACCGTTTCCAACTAAAAAACTAATTTGCCACTGACCCTGCCATTCGTTTGGTCCGCCTGTCGGCCTTAAATTTACCAGCTCAACTTTGTCCACCGTTAAACCAGAACTAGATAGCTTCACACCGTCTTCAACAATGACCAATGGCGTATTCGTCGGCGTCTTGCAGCTTGAATACAACTTTTTTACTGATATTTTCTGGGTGCCATCAGTTATAGTGCTATCAAAATGCAATCCGGCGAAATTTGCAAAGTTGGGATTTGTATTTACGTCATCAGCAAACTGACAACCGCAAACCCCTGCTTTTGAAAATGTGGAAATTAAATTATTGGTAAGGTCATTTATTTCTAACTTTTGTGTCAAAAATTTTTGACCGAGCCCTTGTTGAAACATCATGTCTCCGATAAATCCTAAGACAATTGCTCCAATTCCGGCGGCGACTATTATCGAAACTAAGCTTTGTCCCGAACGGTTTTTTATCAATGGCTTCTTCATGGCTTAAACATAATACATAAAAATTTTGAATCAAACCAAATTCTTCAGATACAATTCAGATTTCTATTCAATTTTTAGTTATATTAGCATGAGGAATCAATGTATCTTGTTACCCAAAATCACCGCCAGATTGTTTACAATCCAAAAATCATCGAGTTTTATTTCAATTTAATATTTAGATAAAATGAATACTTCTCCTGTGCGAATTGAAAAAACTCCCTTATTGGAAATAATTTTGACATTCGAAAAAACAAAAATCGCACAGCGGTAACACAATCAAGCAATTTTTCCATTGGTAGAAAGGAAACCAGCCAAATCTCTTGATTTCCAGGTCCTTGACAGACTATTGTTCTTCGAAACAGGAGTCATTTGTGACAAAACTAATCGTAGTCTCTTTTTTATTTGCCGCTATAGGACACGCAGATATAATTAAATGTTCATTTACAGAGCCGTTCATCAGCTCGACTTATAGCATGACCCAATCTAATTTGGTTTATAAGGATGCTGAAGGAACAGTAACCGAAATTAAAAATGTTTCGTTTCAGATTAAATCGGCTGGTTTATTTGAACTTGTAGATAAAAACGGAGTTGTTTTACAAATATTGAATTTAAATAATCAGGGGTCTGATGGAATGAGCGATCGCTTGTTTCCATTTGATGTTAAGGATAGCACCGAACTGACTCGCAAAGGTCAGGGTGGTTGCGAATCTAACCACCTAAAATAGGGAATTTTTTATTTAAATTAAATTCGAAAATTACGCTTTTATAATAGTCGCAATAGTAATTTCCGAAGCAATCCAAAATCGATTTGCCGGTCCCCAATAGCCAGTGCCTGGGTTTACATAGATCCACATTTTTTTAAATCGACTCAAACCACGATAGTATTTGTGGGCAAACGCAATCAACAAACTAAACGGAAAAAATTGTCCAGCATGGGTATGCCCTGAAAACTGAATATGAAATCCAAGCTTTTCAGCGTTTTCATAAGGATCTGGCCTATGGGACAAGAGTATATTCAAATCGGTAGATTCTGCAGATGTTCGCGCCTTAGTTAAATTAGGTTTGTAAAAATCCCCAAAATGGGCGCCCGCTGGATCAGGTATTCCCGCCAACAGAATTTTACTCTTGTTTACTTCAATCACTCGACTTGAATTCTGCAAAATAGTAAAACCCACGGATTCTAGTTCAGCAAACAAGGATTGTATACCCCAATAGTATTCATGATTTCCAGTTACGTAATACACACCGTATTTAGATTTTAAATCTCGAAATGGCAGTAGGTGTTCTTTTATGGCCTCGGTAGGTGCATCTACTAAATCTCCAGAAATGACCACAATGTCAGGGTTTTCCGCATTGGTTCGATTTACAACTCGTCTGACGTAGCGAGATTGAATTGTTGAACCAATATGTAAATCACTAATCTGGGCAATTTTAAAATTCTGTAGTGCGGGAGATAGATTTTCTATTGGAATGGAAACATTCACAATCCTCGGGCCTAGCATCGCATATAAAAATCCAAGAACTACCATAGTAATAGATGCAAACAGAATTATTTGATAATATTCCGGGGTCATAAACCCATGTCCGTGATTGAATGCAGAAAACAATAAATCCGTCACATCAATAGGAATTGATAAAAGTAAAAAAGTTCCCCAAAACCCAATGAGCGTTGATCCGACCCATGAAAACAAGGTATACCATACAGTTCCAAAATAAATGGGTTTTGATCGAATGAAAAAAATAGGTCCAACCGTTAGTAAAATTAAAAACAGGCTAAGTAAAATTAATAATACTGGGTGTAGTGTCAAAAGTTGAGTTAACTTTAATCCGACATAGGAAAATATAAAAACTAGTACAAGCAAAAATCGTGTCAAAACTGGTATCCCATTTCTTGCATTTTATGTTTAAGATATAAATAGAAGACAAATCCAGGAACTAAGACGATAGAGAAAAAAATAAAGTCCTTAACGTTTTTTTTTCGATCTTTTAAACTCTTAGAATATTTCTGAACATTATCGCCAAAAATAATGCACATTAAGCCCAAAACCGCGAATGCCAACGACAGGCAAGGAACAGTTTTCGACAAAGTCACCTCAGGGGCATGTTCAGAAATCTTTTGTAAAATACTGGTATACTGCCAATAGGCGACCCCGCTTCCCGTAATCATAAAAATGACTCCGCCGAGTCTCGATTTATTTGCTGAAGTCACATCGTCCCCCTAATCATAAAATCTAACATAGAACTCAGTTGAGGAAACTGAAAAATCAAAGCCAGACTTTCGTAACATTGATTTTAAAAGTAAATTCAGATACCATGAAAGACCTGAGGAGCCCACCATGGTTTTAAAATCGTGCCTGACTACATTTATCGTCGCGCTGTTATTGTCTTCATTTTCTATTTCCAAAGAAATGGACAAAATGTTGTCTTTACCAATTGGGAAAAGTAAGTGCCCGCACTTTTCATTTTCAGGTCCACCCAATTGGATTTTAAAAAGTGGCCGAAAGAAAGGCGATCGCTGGCTAATTTGGGATGTCACTGCCAAAAAACAAATTGCCCGATTTGATTACAATCTAAGCAACACCGACCAAAAACAACTTCCCGAAGTTTTTAGTGGTGAGGTAAAATTAGGAACTTTTTCGGCAGATAAATTCACTATTACAATGGAACCAGTAAATGGGGAAGAACCGGAAAAAATCATCACAGGACTAGTAACCAGTTACAGTTATGGGTCGGGAAAACTTAAAGGGCTTGTCGTCATGACTGAAGAATATGATAAAACCTCAGGGATAGAATCCCAGCTAGAGAAGGCACTTTCATCAATCAAAATAGAAAAATAAACTCGACTAATTACAGAGTCGGATTTTTTGCCAATACTGGCGGCGGCAGTTTAGTTTTTGCCACCTCGGGACCCATCAAATAGCCTATGACATCGGTCGCACTGTAGGTGCCCAGTCCAGGCTTAACCAAGCGACCAATATTATTCAAATCATCGCCAGCTGTCAGTAAATGTAATTCAACTTGGCCGCCCGCTTGGATCTGAGGCATTCCAATATCAGCCATCAAAGCATTGCACAGACATTTGCGTCCAACCGTTTCTTCTTCGTCGCCGCCCTTTTTTAGAAAATCAGCTACAGGTTCTGCTGGGCATCTTTGTCCCAAAGTTCCATCCGGTTTTTTGTAAGTGTGACGAAGATACCCTAAATCACAAACACGTTTTCGACCTAAGTAATTAGCTTGTTCAGAAATACTTCCTGGTAAGCGTGCCGCTTTAAATGGAAAACCAGTCGGAGACGAACGTGGGTCAGTGAAAATCCATCCACCCTCGGGAGGCTGAGTCGTCAATATAGTTTTTATAGCGTCAAGACGCAGGTTTCGATCGACTCCCGATTCTTCAGAAAAAGCAAACAGTGTTCCCACTTGAATGCCATGAGCACCCTGATCGCGAACTTTCTGCATTTTTTCTGGAGTCGCATAATCGCCTGCCATCCAAAATGGCAATTCAAGCGCTGCCATGTCTGCCAAGGACACTTCATCTCGAACGCCATAGATAGGCTCGCCTCGTTCATTTAACTGCATCTGTCCCCGTGGAGGTGCATTGTGACCGCCTGCCAAAGGACCTTCAACAATAAAACCATCCACTCGACCCGTTGATTTCTTTTTCAAACTCATCGCCAAAGTCGCTGACGATACAATTGGAAAAAAATAGGGCCGTTTTAGTTTTTTTAATTCCATGCCTTCCATTACGACCGCAGGATCAAAATAGGTAAAGGCGTCTTCTGTTCCACCAGACACAGGTATTTTTAAACTGGCTTTTTTATTTTCACTTAACAAATCTAAAGCACCAGGAATTTCACGCGGAATTCCGGCTCCCATTACTACATAATCCACATCGGCCAACATCGCGCCATACAAACAAGCCAAATTAGGGAGGTGTATTTTTTCTAGCAAATTTATTCCAACTAAGCCGCTGTGACCTTCTGCCGCTAACCAAACTTCTACAAAACTAGCAGCGACCGTTAATTGCAAAAGTGCCAAAGGAGACACCACATTGAACATCGGCTGTCGCTTGTAGGACTGTCCTGCCGGACGTCCGCCTTCGATAAAATAAGAAGCTAAAACTTTTTGTGCAATAGTTTGCGAGGGAAAGGAAGCCAACGCACGGCGTGTGTGCCCACCAATATCACCATCTTGCAAGCGCCTAACCATTACAGAATCAATAGCGGTTCCTGAAACGATTCCAAGCTGTCCCGTTTGAGAAACAGTTCGCGCTAATTTCCAACCGGAAACTGCGATACCCATGCCACCTTGAATTAAAATCGGATGATTGATTTTCATGCGGCTAATCTAACTGGTGAAGGGAAATCACTCAATAATTTAGGTGGATAATACGCTATGCCAGGAGGTTTTTACAGGGTTCAGCGGGAATGATGGGCACTTCCCGCCGGCCTTTTTCAGTAGCATTGCTTTCAGGGCATGCGCTTTCTAAGGCAAAGCGACGCCATCCGTGAACAAATGACGATCCAGCATGTCTTGGATATTTTTGCCATAGCCCACATATAATTTCCAGCCGGCAAACGGAGCCAAATCGGTACCCTTCATTGTGATTTTTTTACTATAGTTCACCAAAACATCCACTTTGTCCGTAAACAGCAAATCGTTATTTACGTCGTTAAATAATATCCAAGTTGAACCGTTGTATACGTAAAAAGTTCCATCTGGCGCCGATGCCGCGATATAATAGCGGCCGGCTTGTCCATAATCCTTGTAACCTGGACGAATATAAAATTGAAGATCTACATTAGCCGCCGACGTTTTATTATAAGTAGGAATTATGGCTTCACCGCTAAAATTTTGCACGGCAATGGTCGCAATTTGTTTCCATCGAGTAACCGCAAGCGCTTCGTTAACTGCCGCTACGATGTTATTGCCTACTCCGTAGCCAGCATACAACAACGCGCCACCAAATGGTGTGACATCCATATTGGCCGTCATAGTCAGCGAGTTTGTACCCGTTTTTGAAGCCAATTTAATTGGACCAGAAAAACCAGCCATGGCGCCATCCCAAAGTACCCAATCTTGATGGGTGGAATCCTTAACATTTAAAATATAATATTTGTTTTCAAATAGCGCGAACAGCAAATAGTAGCCGTCTTTTTGAAGATCTGCCGTCGCAACCGTTAAGGCCACTTTAACAGAATACGATACTAAATTTCCAGTCACATCGGCTGTAACCGCCCAATTAGAACTAGCCGGAGCGCCAATCACATAACCATCAGTGTTGCGAGTACCCTGAGAATTGTTAATAAAAGCCGTGAAGGCGGCAGCTAACGTGTCGCTAGCAGCATAGCCTGCGTACAATTTGTAATTTGCCAGTTGGCCTGTGGCTATAGCGTATGTAGTGTGTAAAACTTTATTTTTAAGGTTCGTTTTTGCCCCAAACGAAACCGGGCTATTCGCATTATAAGCTGCCCAGTTTTGACCATCGTAGGTGTACCAAGAAAGTCCGTCAGGACTGGTCGCACCAATAAAATAGTATCCCATTTTATTGTAATCTGCAGATCGTACTAAAACGGTGGCATCCGCATTGAACTGAGCCGCTGTCGAACTTGAAACATTGATTGAAACAGCTGCCGGTTGAACGGGAACCGTGTAGACAACATTGTATCGGCCCTCACTATGCGTGAGATCACGAAACAGAAAGAGCTCGTCAAATGCGGCTTTAGGAGTTGAGCCCAATCCATAACCCGAAAATATTTTAGCGCCGCCCAATTCGGCAAAATCAAGCCCTGAAAACGAAAAATAACTAAATGGATAGGAACTTATTTGCTTGGGTAGAACAATTGCAAAACTGGTCATGTCACTACCTGGCACATAGCTAGTCCACAATTTGGTATTTGGATTATAAACATAATTAACACCCCCAAATTGAGCCGCAACGAAAGCAAATTTATCTTTGGCAACATCAGCGCACGCCACATCGATCTTGTAACTGGCAGAATAATCAAAAACAGACGTTGTCGTAGTAGAGGTTATGACATTAAAGGTTTTTGAAGCTGTGCAGGTAGTCGCGCCCCCCGAACCTCCAGAACCAGTATCTGGAGTTCCTACTGTAGTAGACCCAGTTCCGTTGGCACCATTGGCAGCGGCAAAAGGATCAGGCACTGTAGAAGCTGCAGGAGCCACAGACTTAGAAGATTCAAATTTCGATGCGCAGTTTTGAAATCCGCTAATTAAAAGTATGGTTAAAAAGGAAACTAGCAACAAAGATCTTTTAAAAACAACTTTCATAAATCCCCCGATAACTGTTAACCCACCCCTTGATTACAGCAGCTAGGCACCGACAAAACGATCTAAAAATCAATAGTATACAAAATAGTACGCTTAGAATTTTCACACCAAAGCATTAAAAAAATCATGTAATTGAAAATCTAGTCACCTGTCTTAAAATATGACACATTGGATTCGAAAGGAATTTTTCCCTATTCCAATAGTCTGTAATGAACTAAATTTAAATTTTTTAAACTGGAATCCAATGCTTGAATGCGAACGTTGCGGAAATAAATTTAGCTGTCTTTCTGAGCTTGAAAAATCAGGCACAGAACCCTGTTGGTGTAAAGCTATGCCTCTGTTGAAACCACTTCCGGCCGTTTATATGAATTGTTTGTGCCCTGACTGTCTTATTCTATTCGCAAAAAATGGTCCCATAACTGAAAGCAGTGACCTAATTGAGGGCGAGGACTTTTATTTGGAAAAAGGGCTATTTGTATTTACTGAAAAATACCATCTAAAAAAAGGGGCTTGTTGTAAAAACAATTGCCGCCACTGTCCGTATCGTTGATTTAATTTATTCTTGTCATACTACACGAAAGATCATTGGCAATTTGATTTTCATAACTGGCACGAATCATTCGCACAACTAATTTTGAATCAATAAATTCATAAATAGCTTCTTCACTTGATTTAGCTCGACCGCCAGAACATAAAAATCCAGCACGTTGTAGAATAATTCTTTTTACGATCCGATCGTTATAAAGCTCATTTTCATGATAACCAACAATTCCGTTGGATCGACAAGTTGAAAAATTTTGCTTTCCCATATTTAAAAATTGAATCGGCGACTGTTCCGCAGTCTCCACACCATTTACAATGACGTGGACATCTTTATCGACATACAAAAACTTCACCTGAGCGCTTTGAAACTCTTTAATCTCACAATCGCTATCAGCTCGGTATTCATGTTTAAGGTTTTCAACGTTGAATGGCGATCGATTAAATCGATCGATTGCTAAACTAGGTCGGGACAGGCCAAGACCAATAAGCACTAATTGAAAAATTAAGCCGTATTTCATCATGATCCCCCGCCTTTAAAGACTACCACTTTAGCACTAGAATTCAAGGACTAGGTCATGGAATTACTATTGTCCGGTAAAGATTCTCTATGCTATCTTTTTAATTCCGCCCTAAAAAGAAGGTCCCAATGGAAAAACCTAATACTGCGCCGGCCAGCCCTATCCAATTTACCAGCTATCAGAAATTCGTAATAGCGATTTTGGCGTTTTTGCAATTTACTATTATTCTGGATTTTATGATTATGTCACCTCTGGGTGCTGTATTAATGCCCGCACTAAATATTTCACCTGCGCAATTCGGGGCAGTCGTGTCAATCTACGCAATCAGTGCTGCCTTATCTGGTTTTTTAGCAGCCGGTTTTGCTGATCGTTATGATAGGAAAAAATTGCTCCTATTTTTTTATGCAGGTTTTGTTATGGGAACGCTGCTTTGTGGACTAGCCCCAACCTACCCATTTTTACTCGCAGCCCGAATGGTCACTGGACTCTTTGGAGGCGTAATCGGATCTATTGTAATGGCCATTTCGACAGACCTTTTTCCATTTCAATTGCGTGGTCGAGTCATGGGTTTCATTCAAACGGCCTTTGCCGCTAGCCAAATCTTAGGAATTCCCGCAGGCCTATTTTTTTCCAATCTCTGGGGATGGCATTCACCATTTATTATGATCGTCATCGTAAGCTCACTTGTCGGGGTTGTTATCATGATTTATTTAAAGCCAGTAGACGGGCACTTGAAATCACAAGCTCCTGATAGAAATGCATTTCATCATTTGCTTTCGACTTTAAAAATACCAAGGTACCTCTTAGCGTTTGGTACGACAGGATTACTTTCTTTGGGAGGCTACATGCTGATGCCTTTTGGTAGTGCATTCACGGTGCACAACTTGGGAATCCAAATTGATAAACTACCAATGATTTATTTAATTACTGGATTCGCCACAATTTTTGTAGGCCCCCTTGTGGGAAAGGCCGCCGATACCTATGGCAAATTCAACGTATTCTTTTTTGGAGGCGTTTTAAGTATTATCACAGTGCTTGTATATACCAATTTGGGAGTCACTCCACTGCTCGGAGTCGTATTGGTAAACACCGTTATGTTTATCGGAGTTTTTTCTCGAATGATTCCATCTCAAGCAATGATGTCGGCAATTCCAAGTCCTGACACTCGCGGAGCTTTTATGGCCGTCAGCGCGTCCCTTCAGCAGCTTGCTGGCGGGGTTGCTTCACTTGTTGCGGGTCTTATTGTAGTCGAAGGCGCTGACGGCGTACTTCACCATTTTGAGGTCCTTGGTTACATCATGGTTGCAACAGCTATCGTATCCATACTGAGCATGTACAAAATTCACCTTATGCTGCTATCTGCTGCGCCTGTGGCCCAAAAAACTTAAACACGATCAAACCAATGTCCAATGTTTAGTCAGTCAGAATAGATTTTATAAGGCCTCATTGATTCACTATTAATCCTTCGCATTACTTTGTAATGTAAAAGGATGTTAAGAGTCCTTTTCGCACTTTTATTAGCTCTATTTTTATTTGTTCCAAAAACATGGACCGCGGAAACGTCGTCCCTAAAACTATTTTTAGAAGCGGCCCCAGTATTTGACTTAGTCTGCCAAGAAAAAACTAATTTCAAAATTGATCAAAAATGGCAGCTTGAGTTTATTCAAAAAGAAAAGTTTTTTCAAAATGCTTGGGATGAAAAAGCGTCCTCGATTGCTACTCTTTCTGAACAAATCGCTGGTCGCTCGTTTACTCGCAAAGAATACAGCGTAGCGCTGGTTTTATGCAAGTGGACACCGATGGGATTGCCTTTTATCGTTTCTGTGCGTCCTTTTTTGGATAGTTCAGCGGAGGCTGATGAGGCTCTTAAAACCCCGCTCAGTATGCATGCCTTTGTCAGCATGACTCACCATGAATTGCTTCACAATTTAGTCGACAATCTTTTAACAGAAGATTTTTGGAATTTTTCGACGCTTCTTAGTAAATATTCCAAAGAACCATTTAATGTTTTGGTGCATTTACATTTGATCGCCTTACAAAAAGCTGTGTATGAAAAAATGGGTGACCAAGATTTGCTAAAAAATACAGAAATTCTCTATAAATTTATTGGCGGTGATTACCTTCGTGCGTGGGACATTGTAAATGACGAAGGGGCCGAACCCTTTACAAAAGAATTGCAAGCTTTCAATAGTGGTCAATACTAAGGCTGTCCCAGTTTATTTGAAAAAATTCTAATCATTTTTAAAAAGCTCCTTCGCGGTGCGCGTCACTACCGAGAATCATTGCATGAAAAGTCGTTTTTTGATTCTACTTGAGCTCTATGAAAAACCGTCTTCATTCTATAGTTTTAGCAAGCCTTGTTTTTGTTTCTTGCACCAGTAAAAACTCAGAAAAAACACTTTGGATTTACACTTCGCTTTATAAAGACACCGTTGCTGACATTCAAACCCAATTGGAAAAAGAATTCCCCGGAACTCAATTTAAATTCTATCAAGCCGGATCAGAAGATGTTGCAGCCAAAGTCCAAGCCGAGGAACTTTCTGGTAAAGTTCAAGCCGATATTTTAATTTTTTCGGATCGATTTTGGTTTGAAGACCGAGCCGCCCAAGGAAAGCTTCTTGCTTATAAACCGGCAAACACAGAATCAGTCTCTGACTTATTTAAACATCCTGAAGGTGCCTATACGGCCGTTAGCTTTCCTGTTATGGTATTGGCCTACAACTCAGAAGCGGTAGCAGAAAAAGACGCTCCAAAGACCTTCAAAGAACTCGCTGAGCCTAAATGGAAAGGAAAGGTTTCGACAGGAAGCCCTCTGGCCTCAGGCACTACTTTTACAACAGTTGCCTTTTTAGTTAAGTCCTATGGCTGGGACTATTTTAAAAATCTCAGAAAAAATGATGTGATTTCTGAAGGTGGTAATTCCGGAGTGATTCGTCGCTTGCAAAGTAAAGAGAGACCAGTGGGTATCGTATTGTTAGAAAATATATTGCGCCTCACTTCAAGTGATCCACGAATTAAACAGGTGTTTCCAAGCGACGGCGCGATCATGCAAACTAATATTTTAGGAATTGTCAAAAAAGAAGGCGACCAATCATTAGCTAAAAAAGTTGCGGATTGGTTTTTTGCGCACAAAGGGCAGGATTCAATGTCGAAATCATTTATGTACCCCTCGGTTCCAGGAAATACAGGTCCTGTTGGGGCGCCCGAATTGGTTTCAGTTTTAAAATCAGCTCCGGTATGGTCCAAAGAATTTCTTAAAGAGACAATGCAATCTCGAGAAAAAATCAAAGATGACTTTGCTAAAATAGTGTTTTAATGAAAAAAACTATTTATTTAATTGGTTGGTTTTTCCTTGTCGCGGTTTTCATAGCTCCTTTAGCCAATTTATTGTCTATTCCAACAGTAAAAAACTTTTTAGAAGCTATTCAAAACCCAAATCAGTTAACTGCCATTCAAAATACGATTTGGGTCTCATTGGCAGTTGGTATCGTTTGCGTGATTTTGGGTGTGCCGCTAGCTTGGTTATTAACTAGAACGGATTTGCCATTGCGAAACGTTTTTAGAACTTGGTTTTGTTTACCTTACGCCGTTCCACCCTATGTAGGGGCGATTGGCTGGATCCTATTGGCCAATCCGACAAGTGGAATTTTGAATACTGTTTTTGGCCTGGGACTTAATATTTATTCTTTCGCCGGACTTGTTTGGGTCGAATCTAGTTTTTTATTTACTTTTGTTTTACTGACCACCTTGACCGCCTTGGATCGAATGGATTCCTCGTTAGAAGAAGCCGCCCGACTGTCAGGGGCCGGCACGTTTCAGGTATTTCGTGATATTTTATTTCCATTGCTACGCCCTGCGATTTTCAACGGCTTCGTCCTCTCCTTCTTGGCGACTGCTGCCAGTTTTGGCGTCCCAGCAATAATAGGAAGCCCTGCTCGAATCTATTTAATGACGACTCAGATTTATGCCTATCAAAGAATGGGAACAGCCCAAGGGATGCAAATGGCCATTGCCGTTTCAGTTCTGCTAATGCTAGCGACTCTTGCGCTTTTGTCTGTAGTTCAATCCACAGTAGGAAAACAAAAAAACTATTTGGTGGGCGGAAAGACTTCGCGACCGTCACTTACGCAGCTAAAAAAATCTAAGATACCTATTCTTGTTGGACTTTCCACTTTGCTTTTCTGCATTTTTATTCTGCCCATGCTGGCATTGCTTATTTCAGCTTTAAGTTCTGTGCAAGGTTCTTGGTCGTTCGGAAATTTGGGCTTTGGAAATTTCTATCGAGTCCTATTTGAAACAGAAGAAACTGCGCGCGCAATTGGCAATTCACTTTTGCTGGGTTTTTCGGCCGCTTTCCTCGGAACGGCATTCAGTTTTTTCATGGCTTATTTTCAAGTGCGAACCCGTTGGTGGGGCAGAAATCTTGCTGCCTTAATGGCTTCCATTCCATTCTCTACCCCGGGAAGTGTTGTTGCCTTGGCACTGATATTAGCGTTCAGTCGCGGGTATTTTGGGATTGGACCATCGCTGTATAATACGTTGGGACTTCTTTTGATCGCTTATTTAGTGAAATACATGAGCCTAAGTTTTAAAACGGTACAGGATGGTTATTCGCAAATTCACCCATCGTTAGAAGAAGCGGCTCGGGTTTCAGGGGCCAATTGGTGGGCAACATTAAATACGATTTATAGGCCACTGCTTAAATCGGCTCTTATTGCTTCGGCCTTTTTTATCTTTATGCCAGCAATGGGGGAATTAACAATGAGTGTATTGCTGACAGGCCCTGGCCTTGAAACGGTTGGCACATTGATCTTTTCACTACAAGAGTATTCAGATATCGGCGGCGGCGGCGCCTCGGTGTTGGCTCTATTAGTAGTAGCCATTGTTTTCACTTTAAATTTTTCACTAAAGAAACTATCGAAAGGACGATTCGGACTATGAGCCAATTGCAATTTGAAAAAGTCGGTAAATTGTTCGAGGGAAAAACGGCAAGCGCTGACTATTGGGCTGTCAAAGATTTTACTATGGACATTTTAAATGGAGAATTTGTTAGCTTTTTGGGACCGTCAGGCTGTGGCAAGACGACTACCTTGCGAATGATTGCCGGGCTTGAAGACAACACCCATGGAATCATTAAATTTGACAGCGATGTGGTATCCAATCCTGAAGCAAAAAAATTCCTACCACCTGAAAAGCGAAATGTTGGAATGATGTTTCAAAGCTATGCCGTTTGGCCGCACATGAATGTTTTTGAAAATATCGCCTATCCACTAAAATTTCAAAAATTGGAACGCGATGTAATTAAAGAAAAGGTCATTACCGTTTTAAAAACTGTCGAACTCGATGGACTAGAATTGCGCAGACCAAGCGAACTTTCAGGCGGACAACAGCAACGCGTGGCTTTAGCGCGAGGGCTTGTCATGCAGCCTCGAATTTTACTTCTTGATGAACCACTATCGAATTTAGATGCAAAGCTTCGGGAAAAAATGCGTCGAGATATTCGCGCTATTCAGCAGCATCTAAAATTAACTTTAGTCTACGTGACCCACGATCAAAAAGAGGCCTTTCAAATGAGTGACCGCGTAGTTGTGATGAACAAGGGTCAAATAGAACAAATCGGCACACCAGCGCAAATTCAAGATGCGCCGGCTTCAGATTTCGTTCGAGATTTTATTGAGATTCCCAATTAAAAAAATAGTTTTCTTCTTAAATTTTTGATTCGCCCGGTATTGAAATCTCTTCTATTTTCTATCAAAATATTCTTTTTTCTCTCCGCGCTTTTAGTCGCAAACTGGGTATTTTTACCAAAAATGGCTATTAATAGCAAAAGGGTCTCCGTATCACTTTGATTCAGATAGATAGGTTTTTTAAGAGAATTTAGATCAAACAAAAATTGGACTACTTAGATATCATTTCAAAATGTCGAATCCTCTAAAACTGATCAAACCGAGTTAAAATGGTACAGTTTTCAATTGTTGGCATGGCTTGCATATAAAATTGTAAATGGGTTATCTTTGCCAACCGTCGTGTTATTCAAAAAAGATCAAGCTGGGCCAAATAGGTTGTTTGCTATCGCTTTTAATTGCTTTCTATTCACTAGGCGTCTCAGGCAGTGAATTGTGCCATCGTTTTTATCAGGGCAGCATCAAAAACCCTGTATCTCGCTCTACGCCATTAATAAATTTTGGAATTGACGAAATTAATCGAGCCTATTTTGATCACCATCAAAGTGTTTTTGTTACCGGCAAAAAAACGCTTCTAAATGGGGAAGCCATTTACAAGTTTGAAAAAACCGATTTTTATTCTCCGTGGGGATCAAATTATGCTCCTGCAAATAATAGATTTGCAGTACAACTCAACCCCACTTGGCCAATCCTTATTTTACAAAAAAGGGTGTGTGACTTTCTAGGCATTCGCAAAACGTCGACCAAGACTATGTTGGCACCCAATGCCATATTATTAAATCGACGCATCGAAGAACTTAATAAAATTTTGGTTGCTCAAGGATATGATCCGATCGTTGCCCGTTTTTACGACGAGAACCGTGCAAAGATCGATCAGAAAAATTATCCGACATATGCCGAAATGTTTGTTCGTAGATTCGTTGAAAATGTTGAATTTCCTATTATTGAGGGGGAAATTATTCATGATATTGCTGCCCATGTTTTTAATATTGTTTTGACCAAAAAACACTTGGCACCTTTTCAGGCGCGGGGACGGGCCCTTCTTAAGTTAGTTGACGAAATACGCTCGATCAAGGATCCAAATGGCCTATCGCCCATTTTCCGATCAGCCGAATCACGAGAGGTTTTAATTCGCAGTCTATTGAGATATTTCTCTCTGGAGGCTGATAATTTCTCGGGGCAAACGGCCTGGACTATGGGGTATCTCTTGTTGCAAGATCATGCGACAGCAAAGGAAATCTATTCTACCTATCAAACATACGGACTGGTTTACTCTTTAAAGAATGAAAATCCAGATCCAAGTCTAAAAGATTGGCTGCAAGTTTTTGTTAAAGCTACACTAGATAGGGTCGGTGAATCCATTTCTGCAGTTAACACTCCTCATGTTAAAACTATATCTATGGAGAAAAATAAAGAACAACTTTTAGTTCTGGCACATTCAACTCAACAAGCAGAACTCGATCTTAAAACTATTATTGAAAAAGCAAATCTCCCTAGCGGAGTTTTTGACTCTAAAATGTTGACGCCCTATCATAAAAATACGGCCACGAGCCTTGAAGATTTATTGAAGCGGATCAATGAGTTTCAAAAAGCCCTAGGATCCAGCTTCACTTGGTATTCCGAACCAGAGCTTGCGCCGAATTCAAAGGGCTTTGAGCCAACTGGTGGCTATTTGTAAAGCCTTACTTATTTCCCTTTCAATTTGGCGCAATTAGTCAGCGTTTAAATATTCCACTTGGCGCGGTTAACAACACCATTAATTTCTTGTTAGAAAAAACTTGTGTGTAATGGAAAATAATAAACTTACCTATGGGGCCTACTGAACTCATGTAGGAAAAGACTCGCCGTTTGTTGTTAAGCATCACCAGAATTGGCGTATTAAAGGCTTCCAATCTATGGAGCTTCGTCGCGATGAAGATTTGTTCTTTACTCAGCCCATGGCTCTTTCAAAGGTAGCTTCTGAAAAAATTCGATTGATGTTACCAGGAATTATAGAGCAAATTCATTCCGTAAGCGGTCCCTCTGATAGCGAAGTGGTTCGCTGTTTCAATATGGATTGGTTCGAATATTAAAAAATCCCCGGAATTTGTAACTCACCGGGGATTTTGATAACGCTATTTTTTATCCGGCGCTACCTTCAGGTGAACAAGCACATCCTCGATGATTCGTCTAAAGACAGGGGCCGCATGGGTTCCACCGTGAGCGCCATCGCGGGATGATGGATCGTGAATGCCCACATACACTTCAATACGAGGGTCATTGACTGGTGCAAAACCAATAAAGCCGGCAAAATTACCGCGCTTTCTGCCTTCGACCAAATCCCATTTTGTTAAATCGGGAACATAGGAACTTGCGGTTTTACCTGCCGTGGAATACAGATGACTTTGGGCCCCTCGCTTTCCTGTTCCTTTAAGTACAACTTGTCTTAAAATTTCTTTTACTTTATCAGATGTTTCAATCGAAAGAACCCGTCGAATAACGCTGGCCTGAGCATCTTGAGTATCGAACATTTGAGGAATCAGAAGCCTGCCACCATTGGCAATGGCGCCGTAAGCTTGCACCAATTCTAGCGGCGTAGCTTTAAATCCAAAGCCGGCGGAAACAAAGGGAACCATTTTTGGATTGTTACTATCCTCTTCTGGAGGCAGAGTCCCTACCCGGGCCCGGGGAAACGATTTGACGGAACCGTTTGGACCAAAACCAAAATCCACCAACATTTGTCTCAAACCATCAGCGCCAATTTTTTCGGCAATTTTCATAGAGCAAATATCGCTAGAATTTGTAACTGTTTCTTCTGTCGTTAGGTGCTCCCAACCTTTCTTTTTCCAATCATGATAAATTCGATTGCCAAATTTGTAGGTTCCGTTTTCACACAAGTGAACATCCTGCGGGGAGGTCAATCCACTTTCGATTGCTTCGGCTGCGACCAATGTTTTTATAAGCGACGCAGGCTCAAGTCGCTGATTGAGCGCCCAGTTTTCTGGCAAAGAATTTGTGTTATCAATATCGACCGCTGCTAAAATTTTGCCAGTCATAGGGTCAGCAACGATTGCAAAGCCACCTTTTGCATTTTGCATTAAAATTGCGTCATGCAAAACTCTTTCTGTTATTTCTTGAATTTCTTGGTCAACGGAAAGTTCGCCAGGATTGATTCGCTGATTGGGTTGCTCACTCACTGTGGGCCCCAAACCATAAGCCGTGCTAACAGTAACTAAAAATGCAATTGTACCTATCAAGGCTCCTGCCTTATTTGAAAAACGAGGTCTATCGTGACTCGTAAACATTTCGATTCTCCTTCTTAAAAAAGATTTATAATATTTAGGATTCTTGGATAGTGTGGCCATGCCAATGGTACCGATCGGCATTTGACAATCCCCAAGCGCTGCTTCTGCCACCCTTAGTAAACAGCGTCCATAATCGTAGGATGAAATTCCTTTTTGGCCAATCAAAGCTTCATCACACGAAAATTCCTGCATTTCAACGATGTCCCGTTTCCATTTGTAGATCACTGGATTGGGGAAAAATAAACACACTAGTAATTCAATCAGGATAGCCCAGCGGGTATCGCCTTGCCTGTGATGCTGCAATTCATGCCTGATTGCGATTCTGAAATCGCGACTTGTCGTCAGCAATTCTATTGGAATGAAAATCCATTTTTGAAATCCCAACAAAAAAGAGATAGGAATAGTGATCTCATGGGACAATCCAATTCGAACCGATCCCTGTCGGCGAATTAAGACGGAACGATTTCCTAGTTGAACTAGTTTTTTTAAATTTAGCCCTAACCGAAAAACTAAAATTAAAAATCCAACTGCAAGTCCCCAGGCAATCAAGCCCAGCCATTCTGTCCGATCAAATCGATCTCTTGAAATCTGTTTATCCATCCATTCTCTAGCTTGATTGTATAAAGAAACTCTTAAATTTGGTTTAATTCTATCTGTAGTTAAAAAAAGACTATTTTTTGAATTTGATTTTTTTAATATTGGGTTCTCTGAACCAAGGGAGGAATATAGGAATGTTTGAAACGGCCCCCAGTCCTGCCCAGATATTTTTGGGGCCGGTGCCCATTGAAAAAATAATGGGGCCAGAATTGCGGAAATTAAAATGATTTGAGCGGCTTTAATCCAATGCCGGTAACTAACGTTAAGCCGGGACCAAAGCGCGACCATGCGCAGAGCTTTAAAGAAAAAATACCCGGTCGCGATTATGCAATTTATTCCTAAATAGATTTTCAATATCAATAAAAGACTCATTGTCGAATCCTGCTTTCTAGCAGTGTTCGAATACTTTGCAATTCATCTTTAGAAAGATCCGTTTCGTTAAGTAAACGCATGACCATCAATGAGGGATCACCGTGAAACACATGTTCAGCCAAATGTTTTAAACTAGCGGATTCGTAGTCCTCTCTATTTATTAAAGATTTGTAAGTGTGGGCGCGATCATCCTTTTTACTAGTTAGAACTTTTTTTTGTTCTAAAATTTTCATCATGGTGGCTACAGATGTGTAGGCCAGACTTCTAGTCTCCTGCAGGTTTTTTTGTACGTCTTTTACTGTGCATTCACCCAGTTGCCAGATTACATTCATAATTTCTAGTTCGACTTCGGTGAACTGTTTTTCTACTTTATTTTTTTTTCGAATGGTCATAATAGCTCCTGATAACCACAATTACTAAATCTTTAGTAGATGTCTACTAAATTCTTAGTAGACATCTTGCCGTTGACCAAATGCGAAAAAAAAGTCCAGCGCACGCGGGGGTCACCGGCATTTTCCGGTCCATAGTCCCCTTTAATCAGCCCTAAAAAATAACGATCAGTTTAGATACGATGAAAAATCAAATAGTTAATATTTTTCTCATTTTACTGGTCGCATTTGGCGTCTTTACCATTTTTTGGAGACCTGCGCGTTCGCCTAGCCTAACTTCGAAACTCAATGCGAGCAGTTTAATCAGTCATGAGCCGCTTAAATTAAAGCCGACTCCCATTGTTCCCCACCCTGCTCCGATAGCCGAAGATGCGCACTGACTAAGCCTCGAACGTAGGCTCGTCTAGTCTAGCATTTAAGCCTTTTAAAATAGATTTATTGAAAGAATCTGGCTTTGCGATTGCAATTATTTAAAGAAGGAAGTGCCTAAAATGGGCTTCCCTTTAGGAGCGCCTATATGAGAACTCAAATCATTTTATTTTCAATGCTGTCATTGTTTTTTACATTGGTACCCACCAAAACGCGTGCTGGCCAGTTTACAAAAAACGGCAAAATCGTTTGCACTGAATCCAGTTTCGATGAAAGAACCAATCAAGCCAAAGAAATTGGCAAGCTTACAGTCACATTGAATAACGAAGGCAAAGCGTCTTTAGTGCAGCTGAGCCGAGCCAATGTAGCCGCTTTGCCAGCAATAAATAAAACATTTAGCTTTAAAAGCTCGACAATAAAACACGAACTTGTGGTGCCAGACCAAGAAACTATCGGCATCACAGGAGTTGCCAAAGTTGAAGTTATCAGCGTGCTTGAGGCTGGCTCAACGTCCCTTAGTTTAAAAATAAATGACACAGTAGTTGGTGGGCATCCGCGATCATCGTATTCCTACGATCAAGGTAAAATAAGCGTTTCTACCTTGGATGAAACCACTCGTGTCTATTGCGAAGGCGAAATACGGATTCCCTGGCAAGCACCTACTCAGAACGCTCGGAACTAAACGCATTGCTGGCGACGGGCCCAATCAGACGGGTCCTTTAAAATGGCTCTCCCTATGGCCGCAAAATCTACTTTTTTATCACCTACTATTTTATCGATATACTTTCCCGTTTCAATTCCACCGACTCCAATTATGGGAACTCTGCTAGTGGCCTTTAACTGGGCGGCATCTGAAACCAAATAGCCTTCGCCAATATGATTCTTTGGCCGCCTCCAACCGCCGATTCCCGAGGAAACGTCGATTAAATCTACTCCTAATTCCTCAAGCTTTTGTACGACCCAGGTCATATCAGAGATATTAAGTCCATTTTCGAAATTGTCTTGCGCGGGCAAACGAACAGAAACTAGCAATCCAGGAAATGATTTTTTAATTCGCCCTACAATTTCTAATAGCATTCGAGAACGACCTTGAATATCGCCGCCAAAACTATCATCACGTTGATTGGTAATCGGCGATAGCCATTGATTTAGGCCATACCCGTGGGCCGCATGCAATTCTACAAAATCAAAACCAGCTTGGTCTGCCCGCCGAGCGGCTGCAACAAACCACTCGATCCATTGATTGATTTTCAAATCTGTCATTGGTGTTGGCGGTTCAAAGTAAAGGTCTTTAACTGGCACCGTCACAGCGCTTGGACCCATCACCTCAGACCCTGTCATCTGCGATGAAGTCTTGCCTCCCGCATGTACGATTTGCAAACCTGCCAAACTGCCTGCTGCTTGAATTATTTTAGCAATCCGAGACAGCCCAAGAATTTGTCCGTCTTGGCTTGCGGCCAATTGATTGGATTCACTTTTTCCGGTTTGATGAATATAGCTGTATTCAACAAACACAATTCCCACCTGGGCCTCGCCCAGCCTTCGATAATGTTCAAAGGTAGCCTGCGTGGGGTTTCCTTGTGAATCTGCCGTCTGCGAAGCCATTGGAGGTATTACCATTCTGTTTCTGGCTGTCTTACCATTTTTAAATGTAAATATTGAAAATCGCGAATGTACCACAAGCACCTCTAGGTCAAGATTTATAGCTTATGAGTTCTTCACAATAAAGAAACAATAATGAAACATACGTTTTGCTTTTAGAAACGTTCTATTTTTTAATCAAGTCTGGAAATTTCTTATTCGCGTCGATAATATACTTTGCTTGATCTTTTTTCCATTTTTTAGAAACGTCCGCATCGTAATTCAAATACAATTTTCCATCTACGACCGACCACTGATCCGGTTCTATTTTCACCGTGGAACCTTGGGCCACACCATAGGCGCAGTACCCACCAAATTGAGGCGCGAACTTTTCAGGGTTTTCCTTGAACGCCGCCAGATTCTTTTGAGAGGCAAATTTCCATTTGGCGCCCCTCCAGTCTGTTACAAATGAATCGGATCCTTTGACTGGCTTGCTCTGCTTAAAATACGCAACGGTGTCATACCCTTTGATTGCGACCCCAGTAAGTGGTGGATCAGAAAATAGTCCGCCCCCTTCACCATAAGTGTTAATCTGAGCCGGAGAATCAGCCAAAACGACAGAGTTTAGCCCTAACAACAATCCCAAAAAAACTAAATTAACTACGATTTTCATATTGGTATTCCTTTTCCAAAAGGTAAGTGTCAGTACAACACATAAAATTACACTTGTTTTTGAAAAATATCGATATGTTTCAAGAAATTACTTAAAATGCCCTCAATTTGAGACTTCATTTTTTCATCTTTCCACCCACCGTCAGCCGCAAAGGCCTGATGGGCCGCGAACAGTAGGATTTTCATAACAACCTTTTAATTTATTTTTATCTAAATTTAGTCTTTATCTTCAGACAGTCAAAAGACAAAAGCATTCTGACTGCGCACTTTGTTATTGATTTTTTAGATTTACGGCATCAATTTAACATCATGATTCATATTATTGGAAAACAGCATGATCTTGGCGGTGGCCTTATTGTAAATCGCGTTTTACCTGATCGAAAAAAGCGAATGGTAGGTCCTTTTACATTTTTAGATCACATGGGACCGTTGACAACTAACCCTGGCCAAGAAACCGATGTGCGTCCTCATCCCCATATAGGACTCTCCACCCTGACTTACCTCTTTGACGGGCGCATAGTCCATCGAGACAGCCTTGGTTCTGTTGTGGAAATCAATCCTGGCGAAGTGAATTGGATGACTGCAGGCAAAGGAATTACTCATTCTGAACGGGCCCCTGACTCTGAAAAAGGCCTTGCACGGCGGCTGCACGGTCTTCAAATTTGGATTGCCTTACCGATTGAATCAGAAGATTGCGAGCCCAGTTTTAATCATTATAAAAATGTCGTAATTCCAAAAAAGGATACTGATCAATGCGCTATTTCTGTTATTGCCGGAGAAGCCTTTGGACTAAAATCACCTGTGGTGGTTTCGTCACCGCTTGTTTTTGTGGAAATTAAAACCAAGAAACAATTCGATCTTAAATTGCACATCCCAGGTTTTGAATTGGCACTTTATCTGATTAAGGGCACAGCAACCACAGAGTCACAATCTGTATCCGAATCTGAAATGATTACCACAGAACCTGGTCAAGAATTAAACGCATCCATTGAAGCGGGCGCCCATGTTGTCGTTTTAGGCGGCGCCCCCATCGGAGAGCGATTTATTTGGTGGAATTTAGTTTCCAGTTCTAAAGAGAAAATCGAACTGGCTAAAAAAGATTGGGCGAACGGCAAGTTTCCCAAAGTACCCAGTGAAACCGAGTTTATTCCATTACCTAACTATTAATATTAATCCACTAAAGCTTAAGCTTAAGGATCTTATTAATTAAATTGAAAGCTAGCATCCCAAAAATCATTCCCAGAAGAAGCACTAGAGGTGCCTGCTGCAAGCCTCCAACTGCTACAATAGCCGGTCCGGGGCAATAGCCACCTAGCCCCCAGCCTACACCAAACAACATCGCGCCTATAACCAATGCCGGAGTAATTTCTTTTTTATCTGGGAGATGCCACTCTAACGAAAAAATCGGAGATTTTCTTTTGATAATAATACGATAAGCAATTCCATGCACAAAAATGGCACCTACCATGACAAAAAGTAGCGACGGATCCCAATTTCCAAAAATATCCAAAAATCCAACAATTTTTTGAGTTTGAGTCATTCCTGAAACACAAAGCCCAATCGCGAAAATAAATCCCACGGTAAATGCACTTATATTTTTTTTCATAAAACAAACCTGACGGTCACCATTCCTGCCAAAATAAAAATCACTGTGGCAACAATGGATCGAACTGATAGGCGACTTATTCCACACACACCGTGTCCGCTGGTGCAGCCACTTCCCATGACCGTGCCAAAGCCAACTAAAAACCCAGCTACCAATGTGATAGGCCAAGGAGTTTCTAACACACTAAAAAATACTTTTGAATCAAACCACAACATAAACAAGCCGCCAAAGAGAAGCCCTAGAACAAAGCTCAACCGCCATCCTCTTTCATTTTTTTCGGAGCCCACAAGACCGTTTACGATACCGCTAATTCCAGCAACACGCCCGTTCAACAGTAAAAACAAGGAAACGGCGATTCCGATAATACCGCCTCCAACCATACCCATTATCCATTCATATTCCATTTGTTCCCTCTATTTTTTTTCAATGGACAGCTTTTTATCATTCCAAGCCAGCATGCCCCCTGCCATATTGGAAGTAAATTTATAACCCAATACGACACTTTCTGCTGTCGCTGTATGGGACCGGGCCCCACTGCGACAAACAAATACAATTTCATCACTACGATCTGAGTTTTCAAGGTAGCGAGTCAACGAAGGGCCAAGGGAAATTAACAGGGCTCCAGGAATATGTCCCAGCTCTCCCATAAATTCTTCAGAGCGCCGTACATCTATAATTTTAATCTGATTGATTTTTGAAAACACAGATTCACAACTAATCGAAGGAACGCCATTTACAATCTCAGGTGAAAACGTTCTGGCTTCTTGCAAAGACCCGCTCGCTAAATTAGCAGGCACGGCTTCGTGAATTTTTTTGGGATTTGCTAATTTAAGTTCGGCCATGATCGCATTGAAATCAGTCTTGGATTTAGTCAGCGACAGTCTGGGGTTGTACTTTTTTTCTTGCCCAATAGTTGACGACGTATGTCCTCGATAGTCATGCCCAGGATATACAATTGTTGAATCTGGCAAGGCATATAGTTTTCCGTGAACACTATCGTATAATTTATCAGACGAACCTTGCTGAAAATCTGTCCTACCACAACCACGCACAAGAAGGGCATCGCCCGTAAAAATCATATTTTCAATAAGGTAGCTTATACACGTGTTTGTGTGCCCAGGAGTTGAAATTATTTTAATTTTCAGGGAACCTAAAAACAATACCTGACCGTCTGCCAACGGAATATCGACACTTGGAACTTCAGCATCAACGCTAACAGCTGTTTTCGCCTGAGTTCGTTTACGAATTTCATCGGCAGCAGTGATATGATCTGCATGAATATGCGTATCTAGAATATATTTAAGTTTATACCCAACTTCGGCAATCAATTTCAAATCGCGTTCGACCATTTCTAATACGGGATCTATAATCACCGCTTCATTAGATATTTCATCGCCAATCAAATATGTGTACGTTGAAGTTTCTGGTTCAAATAGCTGATGAAATAAGAGGCCACGATTCAATTCAATTGCCATATTGAAACTCTAACTTAGAATGTAGATTTGCCACAAATAAAAACTTCCTAAATTTTCAAAATAGTAAAAAGCACTTTTATTAAATCAAAAATTATATTGATATCCCAAGGCGAAACCCTTGGTCGATCGCGAGTTTTGCATCCAATTCAGTCGCCACGTCAGCGCCGCCAATTACATGGACAGATTGACTTGCAGCAAGCAGAGGCTCTTCTAGTTCACGCAGTGATTCTTGGCCGGCACACACAACGATATGATCAACCGCCAAAATTTGGCTTTTGTCACGAATTCGAATATGCAAACCGGCGTCGTCTATTTTTTCATAATCGACAGCGTTCAACATCGTCACAGCTTTATCTTTTAACATGGTACGATGAATCCAGCCCGTTGTCTTGCCTAAACTTTCGCCCAATTTGCTGTCTTTACGTTGAAGTAAAAATACGCTTCGAATGGGTGCCGGAATTTTTCTTTGAATTCCAGATACGCCTCCCCGGGCAGTCACGGTTACATCAAAGCCCCAATAGGCGGCAAAGGCTTCAGGACTTTCACTTAACAAATGATCTTTTTCTGTTAAAAATTCGGCAACATCAAATCCTATTCCGCCCGCACCTATAATAGCCACAGTTTGTCCAACGACAACGCGACCATTTAAGACATCTAAATAAGAAACCACTTTTGAATGATCCATACCAGGAATGGTAGGCTTGCGTGGCTTCACACCCGTTGCTATCACTACGTGATCGAATTTGCTAACAAGCAATTGGTCAGCAGTCACACGCTGGCCCAGTTTTACGTCCACTTTATACTTCATTAACATTTCTTTATAATAACGAAGAGTTTCGTGAAATTCTTCTTTCCCTGGAATTTTTTTTGCGAGGTTAAATTGACCACCTATTTCTGCACCACTATCAAAAACTGTAACAGTATGCCCACGCTGTGCGGCCGTTGTGGCCATTGCCAACCCAGCAGGGCCAGCGCCAACAACAGCAATTTTTTTCGGACTTGAGGCGTTTGTAATTTTAAGTTCAATTTCATTGCAAGCACGCGGATTCACCAAACACGAAGCCGTTCTATTTTTAAAAATATGATCGAGACATGCTTGATTGCAGGCAATGCACGTATTGATTTCCCGCCCGAGCCCAAGTTTTGCTTTGTTTACAAATTCTGGATCTGCTAAAAAAGGACGAGCCATAGATACCAAATCCGCTTGCCCGGCATTTAATACCTCTTCGATTTTTTCAGGTGTGTTGATGCGATTCGAAGTAATCACTGGAATTTGAATCTCGTTTTTAAGACGGCCGGTTAGACTGGCAAACGCAGCCCTAGGCACCATGGTCGCAATCGTTGGAATTCGAGCTTCATGCCAACCAATGCCTGTATTTATAATTGTAGCTCCGGCGATTTGAATGGCATTTGCTAACTGCACGACTTCGCCCCATTCGCTGCCATTTTCAACAAGATCCATTAGTGACAATCGATAAATAATAATGAAGTCGCTTCCCACGGCTTGTCTAATACGTCTGACAATTTCAACGGGAAATTGCATTCGGTTTTCATAGGACCCGCCCCATTTGTCTAATCGTTTGTTTGTTTTTGCGGAAATAAATTGATTGATCAAATACCCTTCAGAACCCATGACCTCAACACCGTCGTAGCCCGCTTTCTTAGCTAGCTTAGCGCACCTTACGAATGAGTGGATTGTTCGCTCAACTCCCCCCGCAGACAAAGCCCGAGGTTTGAATGGCGTAATAGGTGATTTGATAGCGCTGGGTGCTGCAGCAAAAGGATGATATGCATAGCGGCCGGCATGTAATATCTGCAAAGCAATCTTTCCACCCTCTTTGTGGACGGCTTCTGTAACCAACTTGTGTTTATTAACTTGCCAAAAAAAACTCAATTGAAGTGCAAAAGGTGAAACCCGGCCTGATATATTGGGGGAAATTCCACCGGTTAGAATTAACCCAACTCCACCGCGTGCTCGTTCTGAAAAATAGGCAGCCATTTTGACAAAACCATTTTTGGTTTCTTCTAGGCCCGTGTGCATGGAACCCATCACGACTCGATTTTTCAATTGAGTGAATCCAAGATCGAGCGGACTTAGCATGTGCGGATACTGCTGCGGGTACTGAGCCATAAAAAAAGCCTCCGCAAATAGAATCTGGGAGGCCTTACAAAAGAGCAATATATTTTTTTAAGGGCAAACGACCTGACGTCCGCTATAGTATTCCTGCAACGTTAAACCTTTGCAGCTCGTACCTTGACATTGAATTGTTTGGTAGAATCCAGGTTGATACATTACGTACCTGCCATTGCATTGCCCGGGTACATAACCGGCAATACCAGTGCAGTACGAGTAAGTTACCCAGCTGCCTTGATTAGTATAGCAACTTCCATTTAGAATTTGATAGCCATTCGCGATAGACGATTGACATAACTGCTCAGCCACAGCCAATCCGTTATAATCAACGCATTGATAACCGTTCCAACGATAATTTCCGTTAACACCACCCGCTTGACACAAGGTCATCGCAACCGGACTATTGTTGTTATCTAGGCATTGTGTTCCAACCATTCGATACAAACCCGTGGTCGTCGCCGTATTACATAAATTCTGAGCAACAGGGCTTCCATTTACGTCTCGGCAGGTAACTCCATCCCAGCGATAGGCTGCAACCGGTGTTGCAGCTACTGGAGCCGGCGACGAATCTGATTTTTTATCACAGGCTACCAGGAATGCGGCCACTGTTGCCAAAACTAAGATCGTAATATTTTTAAAATTTAAAGGTTTCACAATTTCTCTCCACGTTAAATTTCTTTGCCAACGGGATCATAGCTCACTTTTAACGGGGCGTAATGTGTAAATCAGTTGTACAGCAGATATTACATTGAAATCGATTAAGGTGCCAATTTTGGCCACAAAAAAAGGACAGCCTGCAACTTAGATCCAGCGCGGGTTTAGTTCACAGGCTGTCTTTACTATTAAAATAATAAATTATACAGCGCGAGTGGACTCGCGGCGAGGGTCCCGACGATGATATCGACGGTGATCACTTTTTCGAGACGACATTTGCTTAAGACTTTGCTCAATTACATCTAAAGACTCAGTTATAAGACTAAAAAGATCGCGGCCATCTCGTACTACTTTTTGTGCCGAACGATGAAAGTCTGATTTATAGATCACCTCGCATGAATAGACAGGATGTCGGTTTTCAGTTCTGGCCCTAATACTTTCTAAATATATATCCGCCGCTGGATTCACGACTTGGTACTTGGCGAACAGAGTCACAAGCTCGGCTTTAATAAATTCGTCAATGGATTCTGACATGGCCATATTTTTATAGTGCACTTGGATTTTCATTTTGCCTCCTAATGTGAGATCAGTTTGGGGCCTTTTAATACATAAATATAATATATATTTTTTATAGTATTCATTTAAATTTTAAATGTGTTTACTTCTTTGTTACGGTCCGCGATAGTTATGATACTTATGATGAACTACAATCACATATATTACTTTTACGAAGTCGCGCGCTTCAGCAGCATCACTAAAGCCGCGGAGCATTTGCGCCTCTCGCAGCCGTCTTTGAGCATTCAAATTAAGACTTTAGAGCAGCAACTAGGCTTTAAATTGATAGAAAAAAAAGGCAGAAACATAGTCTTAACGGACTGGGGCCAGCGCTTGTATTCGCAGACAGCGCGCTTATTTCAAGGAACCAATGAATTGGTTTCTCGGCTTGCCGAAAAAGATCATTCACGCAATTTAAGAATAGGTACCGCCTCAAGTGTCGAGCCGTCTTTGATACTAGAAATGGCTTTTACAACCGAAAAAAAACGCAAGTCTGCCATAAGAATTGAACTGGCCCGAGTAGAATCTTTAGAATCAAAAAATGTGGATCCTATGGCTGACTGCGATTTGTATATCACCGATAGACGAGTCAACATTTTCCACAACTGGGCTTTGTTCGACTCAATTGATATGCCTGTAAATCTATTTCGTTCGCAGGTTCATAAGGTGAACGATCAAAACCTAGTACTAAGCGGAAAAAAAACAATCCTCCGTGATGAAACAGAAAATTACCTAAACCGCCTTCCAAAAAATGACTTCACTCCCATCATTGAATCCGATTTTATTTCCTCTGTGATTCGATCTGTGATTGACGGCTTTGGTACGGCCTTCCTACCTATTAACTATATGTTAGAGCCTATGGAGCAAGGTCTGGTCACGCGTTCTGGTCCCAAAAAAGGTTATTGGACTCACACTCTCTTTATCTATTGGAAAAATCAGGAAGATTGGTCTGATTGGTTAAACTCATTTTCAAAAAACCTAAAGCTCTAAGTCTGTCACACCTGATTAGAGCGGGTTTCCGAGTGGCCACCGTAGATCAACTAGACAGAGGGACTTTTTTTGTTAAACTAAATTCGATAAGAGTTTAAGCACTATTGGAAAATTAAAAATTAACTCTGTACTATTAAGGAATGAAAACATTTACAACTCGCCTACTCGGCTCAGTCATTGTATCCCTCTCGTTTGCGGTGGCATTTTATTATGTCGAATCATTTAATGCTAAAAATCAGGCGGCTGTAAAATCAGTTTCAAGTCAGAGATCGATATCTTCAGTAGGAATTCAGGGCAATCAGTGTTTTGGTTTTTATTTAGGCAAACAAGGATACCCTAGAACTTTATCTAAAGCGGGAATTCAAATTTTCGAAAACAAACGTGCCAAAAGCAAAATGGCCTATGAATTTATTCCTCCGGCTCACCCGAATGGGCAAGTTTTGGTTTTTATTCACGGGCTTGGGCAAGATTTGTTTTCAATGCAAGCTATAATTGAACGGGCTGTAAAAGACGGCTTTGGAGTTCTGCGCGTTGATCAACACGGTCACGGAGAAACGTTGAACCAAGATTTACTGAAAAATCGATTTCGGTTTCCTGTTCATTTGGACGCTCGGGATTTACTGCCCCGATCCATGGACTATCGTGACAATGTGAATGATATCGTTGCCCTGGTTAAATCGCTTAAAATTCAAGGTGAATTGGGTATTGTCGGACATTCCTATGGCGGCGGCACAGGCGGCCGAGTGGCCGCTCGGCTTGTAGCTGAACTTCCCAAAGGGCAAGTTAAACTTTTTGCTGGTGAAGCCATGTATGCCAAACGCATAGACAAATACATTTCAGATTCCATGATATCGGGACAAATGGCAATCAACACAACGATTGATTTTCTACAAAGCCTTAGCCTCTCTAAAGAGGTCACCGCTCCGGTATTCAATCAAATGTTTTCATTTGCTCAAAATTATGCTGACCATGTTATGACCATTCTAAATATGTCCACTTTATTTTTAAGAACAGACATGATTCACGATATGATGACAGATCCAAGCACAGACAAATTTATGTATGAAAACTTCAAGTCTCATTTCCTTGCCGAGTTAGGCAGATCTGAATCTGATTTGACCGCGGAAGAAACAAAATTATTAGAAATAAAAGTTTACGCAGCTATTTTGGTAACCAAAGGGGCGCGTGAATTGGATTATTTAAACCCGATGGTTCCCATCGGTGAAATGCCAAGAATCGTATTGATCATGGGCGGACGTGAAGATAAGTTAGTAACCCCAGATCAAATGCGTAGAGTTTCTGAACGCCTAACGGACGAAAAAATCAATCATGAATTAAAATTTTATGAAGGCCCTTTGGCCAATCATTTTTTCCCACAAACGATGCCGGATGCTGTTTACGAAGACATTTTGGAAGCAATGACTCGACCGGATTAAGATCTTTTTTGTGTTTGTGAATGGATCAGTCTGAGCCTAGAATTATGAGATAGAGGATAGTGAATGGCGGGCGCAAGTTTACTTGCTTTGATTGATGATATTGCAAGCGTATTAGATGATGTTGCTCTACTTACAAAAGTGGCAGCAAAAAAAACATCGGGTGTGCTAGGAGATGATTTAGCACTGAACGCACAACAGGTAATTGGGGTTCGGGCCGATAGGGAACTCCCCATTGTTTGGGCCGTCTGCAAAGGGTCTTTTTTAAATAAAATTATTTTAGTTCCTTTGGCACTTTCAATTAGTTCTGCGGCGCCCGGTTTGGTTACCCCTTTGCTGATGATTGGTGGAGCCTACTTGTGTTTTGAAGGGTTTGAAAAAATTTGGCATACCGTGTTTCACAAAAAAAGCCAGCATGGAAAAAAGCTCGATAAACCGCTTGCACCGACAGAGCCGAATCAGCAGATACTTGTAGCTGCGGAACGAAATAAAATTAAGGGAGCCATTCGAACTGATTTCATCTTGTCAGCTGAAATAATTGCGATCACTCTGGGCACAGTTCAAGAATCCACTTTTGTTGTGCAAACCTCTGTCCTATCCGGCGTGGCTGTCCTTATGACTATCGGGGTTTACGGATTCGTCGCCATCATAGTTAAAATCGATGATATGGGATTGTATATGGTAAATCAGGGCGGCCGATCATGGTTTTTAACAGCGATCGGAACAGCGCTTCTGAAAGCTGCTCCGCTCATTATGAAATTTCTTTCGATTGCAGGTACAGCTGCGATGTTTTTTGTAGGTGGTGGAATTTTCAAACACGGCTTGCCGTGGCTACTCACTATTGACGCCTATCTTACTCATACCGCACTCAAGACGATGTTTGATGCTGTGATTGGCATTTTCGTCGGTATAGTTTCTTTATCAGCTGTAAGCTCATTTCAACGCATTAAAAAATTGTCAGCTCGAGATTCCCAGCGATAACGTTTCAAAATGATTTAATTTTTCGTCTACCGATTAGACAACTATCAACAAACTTATCAATATGATACAAACTATTGAAATGACTGGATATTTAGGCCAAATAGGGCTAGACTTAAAGCATATCCAGCACGAATGCCGGACGAATGCGAAAGGATCTCGCAAACCACTAAACTAACAAAGGAGGTTTCCTAAAGGTTGATAAACGTTAGTTTATC
>JAYVPD010000064.1:0-31551 GCA_043757515.1 Pseudobdellovibrionaceae bacterium | reverse complement strand
GTGGGTCAATATCACGAATCGCATGGGTCAGTGCTTGCGAAAGGGGTGGGTCAGCATTTCCGAATCGGGTGGGTCAATTCAGAGCGAATCGGCCATTCGGACGCCAGAAAGTGCTTTAAGGACAGCCAAATCAATGGGAAAGCTGTGGGGAATTTAGAATGAAACGTGGATGGGTGCCCTACTCATTAAAGTCATACAGAATTCATGATGCTTTTCTTTCTAAACCAGATGCGCCTGTGGATTTGAAAAAGAAAATTGAAATATCAATACAAGCAATGAAGAGCAATATTTCGAAATATTCCAGTGAAGTTGATCAGGGAATTAAGGCCGGCAAAAAAACCGATGAGTATTACGGTTACATCTATACATTAGTTCAGTCGGCGCGTTTGTGAATTCCGTTTTTTGTACAATTTCTGGAAGGTAAATTAGATTACAATCAGCTGCATGCTTTAGGACAAAAGATTAAATTAGATAACCCCACTATTGGACCCATGTAGACAGTACAATCCAACAGCTGATAGCAGAACCTAATCGCATTCGAACAGGAATTGTTCACAGCTTGAAAGAGGAAATTCAACTCCTTGCATCTGTTACTCCGCCGATGGAGTCATTAAAGGAAAGTATTCAAGTTGCTGAACAGCGTATCGTCGATTTAGAACAAATGTCTGGGCACGATTTTCAAGATCGCTACTATGGGAAAACAGACGAAGTTGTAGCTCTTTTTTTTCTTCCATATCATTCTAAGAATTTAGAAAAGAACCCTTATTTGAATCGCCAGAAAGAATTTAAAATGCATGAAGAGCAAATTCGTGCAGGGTTCTTTACAAAATAACCAACTGTCAATCGCGAATAGCCCAGCAATTCGTGTTACCGAAACTAGTCCTAATCTTTGCTCCATAACCCTAAAAAAGGGTGGGGGAGAATTTGGATCGGTTTTGCTAGCAAAAAACGTTCGTTAAATACACTCACACCGGTATCTAAAGCAATCTGCTCCACTATCACAACATTTTATCAAGTTACCAGATTGTGGAAGGCCACAAGGTCCGGTTGGAGTTCCATCGCCAGTCGGCCCAGGAGAACCCGTACATTGTGCATCTTGTGGTGCCACGCTACCAAGATAAGCTATTGCGTTCCATTCACACCCCGCTGGAGTACAGGTTGCTCCAGGATTCGGCGTTACAGCCCAAGCTCCTGCCACACACTTAAAAGCAGCCGTGCCGCTAAGCCCTGCGGTAAAGCTTGAACCGACAGCAGTTGCTGATGATGCAGTCAGAGGAAAAGTTCCTGTGCATGTATTGCCAGTTGCTGTCCACGTTAAGTTCTGGGCCGGACAACCTGGCACAACACAGGTTGCTCCGTCCACATATCCTCTTAGTTCAGTTAAATGTGCCGCCTTAATCGGAGTCACGCCAACATTTATCGCCTCAACATAGGTAGGGGGCAGCGCGGGAAGAGCCTTTTGAACTCGGTCTGCATTAACAAGGCCCGTCGTAGCTGCACGCAATTCATCCAAATGACTTTTTTTTATTAAAGTGGTTCCAGCCACTATCGGCTCCGCCCACACATAAACTGGTTGGCCGCACATTACTAGTTTAGAATCTATTTGTGTTCTTAATTCAGAAATATGAGCCGCCTTAATCGGAGTAATACTGGGGGTTATAGGAGTCCACTGAGCCCATAAATCAGAAGTCGAAACGAAGAGAAATAGAATTACAGTTAGCCATTGCGCAATCATTTAAATATTTTCCCTACTGATAGGTTAGTTGACATTTTGGCACCGCCGCAGCGTTAAAAATACCACCCATGTCGCTGCATAAACCTGCGTTTATAACAGCTGGAGCGGAGCTTATAGGTGCACATGACTCTATTATTCTAGCCGTAGCCGGCTCAGGGCCCGTCATTTTAACTTTAAAAAACACGGGAATGACAATCGCGCGTCTATTTCTTGTTAAAAGTGTCTGATCAAATCCAATCGTTAAATCACCGGTAAACTCACCTAGTCCTACATTGATCTCGGTGATGTTTTGCATGGCCATAGAAACTGGACGTATTCTGGGTGTTATTGGCGCCAAAACAGTCAGCATCGCCGGACCAACTGGAGCACAGGCTCCATCATAAGATGAGCTAATTAAATTCGGTCCATTCCACACTTTTATAGCAGCCGTATAATCAAAAGTATTCGCGCCAATAAAACACTTACAAAAAGCAGGACTCGCTAGCACACTTGATATTTGATTTTGTAAGCCTTGTAGGGCCATTTTTTCATCTAACGCGGCGACTTCTTTATTTTGATTTGAAAAAAGAGTCATCGTCGCCATCATAACGATGGACAAAATTCCTAAACTAACAAGAACTTCGACGATTGAGAACCCTCGAAGATTCTTAACTAAAGAATTTAATTTTAGTATGCGGTCCACTTACCACCACTACAAAAACAATCAGCCCCACGCGATCCGCATGAGTTTCCGCTAACAATATCACCATTCGAGCACCAAAATTTGTTGGCAGTACATTTAGTATTAACAACGCACGTTTTAACCACAGGATTTGGCGGTGTGGGAGGTGGCGGCGAAGGTGCTGCAGATTGTGTAGCTGCACTTGTTGCCGAACTATCATGGGCTATGAATGACATCTCTTGCATTTTTCCATTTATAAAAAATACGGATTTTACGGGCGCCAAAATATTACATTGAACCCGCAATGCTTCAACAACTGAAAAGCATCCCGCTGCAGATGCCAAAGCGGTTGTAGAAGTTAGCATATCTGAAATATTCACCGACAAATTAGCACAATACTTTATAGAGCTCCGGCAACTTGAACTTGCATTGCTTTGGGAACCAAGGTGTATTATTGAAATAAAAATAATTACTTTTTTTAGGAACATAAACTACTCCAATTATTAATTTTTATTAGGACAAAGATTTCCGCAACCGCCTAAACCACCATCATTTGGGGAGGGCTCAGTGTATTTATATTCTATTTGTCTAAAAATTTCTTTTGCATTATCTTCACCTTGCACAATCTCGACCGAACCGACTCCTGGCATTGAGCCATCTCCAGTTATTTTCACACCTTCCATACGCATCCGCTCAAGAATATCCCTTATGCTAGGAGGTCGAAAAACTTCAAGTGTTTCGGAAGGCGAAAAACTAGGCTGTGTTAGCTTTGCCAAAAGAATATTTCGAATTTGATTCAACTGTGTCGTCGTCAAACTTTGTGATAACATGGCTTGGTTGACAGCAATCTTTTTTACCAAGTTTTTAACGATAGTCGATATGTTGGCATTTGAAAGCGGTGCACTTGAATTGAACGTTATAGTAAAAGATTGATTACCTGTTTGATAAGTCAATGAAACCAAGTATGGACCTAATCCCATTGAAACTTGATTGCTATTTAAATTTGTCGATGACAAGGTCAAGTTGCCGGAGACAGCAACTCCGTTTATAACTTGTGCGTTGCTAAGTCCATTAACATTTTGGGATAAGCCAGTGTCAAGGTTCGAAACCGTTCTGCTCATTTCGGCTTTAATTGATTCATATTGTGCGCGGGCCTGATCAAAGGCAGCAGCATATAGTCCAGCCTTGGCGGTGTCACCGGCGGCCGTATATTCCGCAACTAAGTCTGGCCAAAGTCCAAGATCACTTTGGTATGCATATAAGTGATCAAGGGAGTCAAAATCTGCAGAGTTTGTCCCCGTAGAAAACGAACCCGACAGCGGATGGCTTGGATTGAAGCCTGTTAGACCATGCACCATTTCATGGGCGATAACAAATCCTGATATAATTGGGTCATTTTCGAAAGCTGGATTCAAGGTAATTTCCACTCTATTAAGTGTTTTATTATATGCACCTACACCGTAGTTATTTCCCAGAGGTAACGTCGCTCCATTAGTCAAAGTCACATTATTGGAATACTGTAATACATATTGCGTAGCCCCAGGGATATTAGGCTGCGAAGTCATAAGATTTTGGTAAAATGTGTAAACTTGAGTTGGACTTTTCCCTGATAATACAGTTTGAACATCTTGCACGGTAAAATTTTGGTACAAAAGAGCTAAAACTGCAATTGAAAAAAATGTTAAGCTTTTTTTGAAGGTCAAAAGTTTTTTAAGTTCTTCAAAAAACGACGACGGCGGATTTGCTGGTTCAATTTTGTATTTCATTTAAATTTACCTTTTTCTATATAATAGGAATAAACAGTACAAATTCGCAATATTTAAAGTATATTTTCTGTTTTTTTTACGGAACTTACTCATTTTGGAATCCTAACTAGAAAAGGTAACCTTAAGTGTGTCTATGTGAAACGTTTCAGCCCCCGAATTATTGAAAAAACTTACTTTGGCCGAGGCGAGATGGAAAACAGTTTCAAAGAGCAGCAGCTGGATCTGTTCGCATTCACAAATAATGATTTTCCATTAGCGTCTACTCCAGGCTTTAGTCGTGCTTTATGCTTTAGTCTTTAGTTGACCTTTAGCAGGGATATTTTTTGCCGAATAGTGCTCAAGTAACATAGGAGTGGCTTATGAAAGCACTATTTCGGGTCTTGTTTTTATGTCCAAGAAAAAATGTATTGAGTGTTTTCTTAGTTTTAACTCTAGGAATTCAAGGCTGTAGTTTTTTTAAAACAAAAAAAGAATCAACAACAGATCAACCGTCCACTAGTTTCCAAGCCACGGTGTCTCCGATGTCAAATCCGGTCCCGGTTCCTATCGATGTGGTGAAAGCTGTTTCTGACGAAAGTCATGAAACTGACGAAGCTACGGCCCCTACAGTAATTAGTTCTAACGCTACATCCGAAGAAAAAAGTATCTCCGGTACAAATGAAGTCTCGGACCCCAAAAAACCACTCTTCGCGTCAAAAGCGAAGAAAAAATTAGCCCCAAAGGGGCATACGTCTTACCAGGTCCGACATGGAGATACTCTGATGAAAATTGCATTTGAAAAATATGGGGATATTTACCGGTGGCGAGAAATCTATGAAAATAACAAGGATTTAGTAAAAAACTACAATCGTTTAGCGGCAGGAACAGTTTTGGAAATCAAAGGTGTGGAATTCGTTGTCATAGTTAAAAATGGTCAGCCCTACCTAATTCGACGGAATGATACATTAGCAAAGATTTCTGGTCAGATTTTTGGGACGTCAGAAAAATGGAGAAACCTGTGGGCCAACAACAAACAGTTGATTAAAAATCCTAATAAGATTTATGCCGGATTTACACTCTACTATCAAAAGGACGAATCTATCCAAAAAAGGGAACCTGCTGAAGCTTTAAAAAAGTGAACTATACGATTAGTGTTTGATTTTTTAGTCAAAGGAATCAAATATTGAGAAATGCGACTAAGGGAATTTAGAATCGGAGTTTTTTACTTTTGGTTATTGGGCTCATATTTAGTAGCTTCTTTTTCGTATGGGGCGGACGAGGTCCCTAACACTGATTCAGATTCGTCCAAGTGGATGGCTGATATTATTAGGTCAAAATCGGAAACCCGAATAGATAATCTTATTTTGACTAACAAAAAAGTTCAAGTTTCCTTGTTAAAGGATGGTGAAAAATTTCGTCCGTCGGTGGAAATATTTTTTGAATTTAAGAGCCCTGGGTGGAAACTATTTGTTCAAGGGGTTCATCCAGCGATTCACGTTGCCAATAATTTAAAATATAAAATTTCAGTCTATTTGAATGGACGAGTGAATGAAGTGCTGCTGGTAGCAAAGGGACCCAATGGCGCTGTTCAATCAGAGAAATTTTTTATATTCTCTTCGAAAGCTCAAGAATTAAGTATTGTTTCACCGCTGGAAGCGATAAAAGTGTCGGCAGGAAGTAGTTATTTGTCCTATAAGCAATCTAATTACGATCGTTTCGAATCTTGGAGTGGGATTATTTCAGTGACCGTACAAAGTGATGAAAGAGACCGAACTTTCGGTTTTTATTCTAACTTGAATTTAACCGCGCTGACCGTAACTTCAAACCAAGAAAATTATGGTCCTCAAATAGGCCATGGTATCTTGGCCGGAAGCTATTTTTTTCCTGAAAACTACGAGTCAAGATGGCGGCATCAGATGCAAATGGGGATCGAATATTTAACTCTGTTGTCGAATGGAAGTCCTTTTGGATTTAGCAATCTAATTTTTCCATCTATTGGATATGGCGCGCGAAACGTTGTGGATTCAAAATTAGATTACTTTTATAAAATTAATTTTGCTCCACTTAAGTCGAGTTTTGATCTATCTCAAAAATATTTGGAAATAGCGGTTTACCGATGCCTTATTTTAGAAAATTTTCATCGAGGAGAAATAGGCATCAGGTACTCAAATCTGACTTATTCTACCAGGGCTGGTGACATTCCGGTTAATATGACTACAGTTTCGTTTCTAATTGGTTATACGTTATAAGAACTGTCCCATTGGCTGCGGCCGAGTCCGGATTTTTGGGAGGAAAGAAGAAAGCAGCGCAAGTTTTTCGTTACTGAGTGCGCGGCATACCATTGGTCTTCAGCGGTAGATGTTCTAACATAGTGATTTTTTGCTTTAAACTCAAAAGAGTCGACTGAGCGAGAGAATTCTGCGTGAATATCTTGCTTTTAGCGTCCTCGTTAATGTGAGTAGAAGACGATATTCCCCGCAAATAGGCAGAGGTGATTTTAGCTGACTCAGCGACTTCTTGCTGGGATTTTTCTAATAATTGCAGTACTTCAATATAGAAAACATCTCCGCTTTGATTTTTTGTAAGCCAGCTAGAAACAAAAAGATTCAGCTGATCTTCTAACTTAGTCCAGTCCTTTAAAGTCAATTTTGCTTTTTCAGTGTCGAAGCTAGCCTTTTCCATTTCAAGTTCTTCCGCCAATGAGACCAAGCCTTTGAGTTGATTTTCCAATGTATCCGATAGCTGTCTAAATTGAACTATTTCGTCTCGGGCGTTGGTTCTTACCTTGTCGTGAAATTTTCGAAGTTCTAAATCGTAAGCAGAATCCTTTGGACCGCCAAGAAAAAACGTTTCCATGGCTCTAGCCGGGGCGTTGCCTCTAGATTCGTTACCCTGTCTACAACTATCACATTGAGCCACAACCGTGTAGTCTCCTCGAGGTACCGGTTGCCCGTCAATTAATCGCAGAATAGGCGAAACACTGATACCGTCTTTAACAATCAATACTGCTTGAAGAGACACGGTTCGTTCGCGAATCAGGGTGTCCGAGACTCCCTCGATTAACAATTTGAAACGAGTCCCATCGGGCTGATTGGTTCCGATCACAAATTGAGGTTCAGACAAATTGCCCTCCAAACGCGCCAGAGCCACATTTGGACCGACTTTCGCGACGGGATCGCCAATGGCCGCAATCAAGGTAAGAGAATCCTTATAGGAAAGATTCAAAAGTTCTACCGATCTTTTTGTGTTTGGACTAAATGCGATTTGTAAAACTATAAAGGATACTGTAGAAAAAATGATTCCTGTTATGATGGCCAATCGAAATCGAGCTGTTTTGGTAGTCGTGGTGTTATCACTAGCTTTATAAATAGAGCGAGATACTTTTTTAACCGGAGTTTGCTTTTTTTTGTGAATAAAATCAAACTCTTCGGATTGAAAGGCCTCTGGATCAGTTATAGTCTCCCAAAACTTGTCGCTAGTGTCCCAGCTTAATAGCTCTTTCTTCGATGGTTTTTCAGTATTTCGTTTCGATTTTAAAGCATCATTAAAGGTGGGATGTTTTTCAATCGGCATCCAGTCTTCTAATTGCTCAGACCAAATTTTATCAGAATTTGAAACGGATCCAAGTGCAATGAGCCGTAAAATTTCATTTTGATGAAATGGTCCTGAATAATCTGACTCGCTAAGTAGATACCAAACAGCAGTTTTATACTTTTCTTCGAGTAAAAAAATTGAATCGTCCGCACTCATATAGTCAGGGTCGGTAAATTTTCATTAAAGGTAAGACCGAAGCTCAAAAATCTAGACTTGAATCCTGTTAATATTGCAATTTTATAGAACCTGCGTTTCGTCGAGTTAATGACTTTCTATTTAGTTCCGATGAAAACAAAGATTAGTAATTATTTAATAATTTTTGAATTTGGGGAAGATTATGAGTGAAGTGAATCAAAGACTGAAAGTTAATAGAATAGATGTTTTAGACAAAGAGTTAAAACGTTTTTACGACGGTATAGACTTTGAATTACAGGTTCTTCACGATCAAATCGAAACCTTAAAAAGTGAAAATGAGAAACTATTAGAAGAAATCTCTCTCACTCGGCCTGCAAAAGCGGCCTATGAGGAACTTAAAAAACAAACTTCTGCAGCAGAGCATGAAAAACGAAAAGAGTTAATTAGTGCCGTTGAAGATATATTTCGAAAAGAAACCGTAATCCAAGATTTAAACCGACGATTGGAAGACGCTGTTGTTTCCTGTCTATCCCTAGAAGAAAAATTGCGAAGCCAAGAAGAAGGAGGCATTTGTAATGCTGAAAAAGTTTCTTATTTGGAAGGGCAACTGAACAACGAAAAAGTAAACTCCTTAGAGTTCGAAAATGAAATTCGGATGTTATCAGGAATTATAGTTAATTTGACATCTAAAGTTAAGCATCTCGAGACTGAATTTTCTGAAATGCAATTGAAAAATAGATCGCTATCAGAATACAATGAGCGACTTGAAAGCCAATTAAAAGATCTGAATGAAGATATGAAAAAGCAGACATTAGAAATTTCTAGTATTGAGAAACAATTCGGCGAACAAATAACTGCGGCTCATGATAAGGTCAGAAAAACGGAAGAGCAGTATCAAGTAGCGCTTGCACAGTTTGAACAAACTAATATAGAAAATCAAAGGCAAATCACTAATGTCTATGAATCAAAACTAACGGAATCAACGCATTTATTGAATGAGGAACGAGTTTACGGTGAATCTTTAAAGAAAAAAGTTGAAGCCATGATGGTTAATGAGGCAAAGCTTAAAGAGAGATTTGAAACCGCTATTGAGTCCAGAAAAAATATTGAAGAACAGTTGCGAGTCGAATGCCAATTAGAAAGACAAAAGGTTGTCGAGGTTCAAAATCGGCTCACCAATATGTTGGAGACAGAATCGCGATCAGCAAAAGAAACCAGAAATCAGCTTGAAATTTATTACAATGAGAAGTTGTCCATTGCCCAGCAGACAGAATCAGATTTAAACCGAGAGCTTTCCGAGTTGTTATCTCGCCTTGAATCCGAAGTGGCTCTAAATGAAAAAAACGGGGCTAAACAAAAAAGCCTACTAGAAAAAATTGCAGTACTGGAGGCTGATTGTATTCATTTGTTGAATGTCGGTGATGAAAACAAAGCTAGGCTAGCGAGTGAAATATCAGAGCTTAGAGTCACTCTTAAAAATTCTGTGGATGCTTGCAAGACATCCCTGGCCACTGAGCAGGCACTTAGAGGTGAAATCGCGAAATTGACAGTGCAGCTTGTAGAGTCTGAAGAGCTGTCACGAGCTAGGGAAAGTAATTTTTTACGCATACGAAATGAAAGCGCGGAAAACGAAAGAAAATTCGAGTCTGAACGAACAGTTTTAATAGATGAAGTCAAAAAAGTTGAGTCCGACAAACAGCGCTTCGAAAATTTGCATTTAAATTCAGAAAAAGAATTGATTGCGCAGCGGGACGAAACAAAATCGCTTTCAGAAAAACTCGCATTTGAACGCCATCGTTTTTTAGAGCTGTCTGCGCAATTTGAAAGTCGAGAAGTGAAAATCAATCAATACTATTCATTTCTTACAGACGAGAAAATTAAATATCAAAAAGTTATTCAACAACTGGCTTGCGAAATAAAATACGCTATTGCCCTTCATCCACTAAAGGATTATTTGCAAATGACTGAATCTGAGATTTCTCGGGTTGAGGCCGAATTAAGAAAGACTCCAACAGGAAGTTCTCAACGTGAGACATTGGAAAATACAATTGAGCAACTTATTTGCCAACGTGATATGATAAGTAATCTAATGACTGTGTCTGAGAAGAATTTGTCTAAGCACACGACAGCGTTAGAAAAATTGGCTAGGGGTGTTCTTGCTACGGCACCTCCACCAAGGGGTTTTTAGACTTCAATTGGTAAATAAAGGGACGTGTATATGAAGTTGGCTAATAGATTTGGGAAATTTGTTTTTCCTATAGTTGGGTTCTTTGTCTTTTTGTCCATAGCGGGATGTATTCCTCAAGAAAAGGCCATTTCTCTTGATTCTTTGACCGACGGTTCCACCAGTGAAAGTGTAGGTCGCGGAGAGTTTGTTGGCATCACCAGTGCCCAAACTATGAATGGAACAAAAGTAAAAGTTAGTTGGGCGGACGCAAAGCAAGACAGTGTTGTTGCCTATAATATTTATGACGTCACTAACATGTTTACTCCGGTATTAGTGAAGACGGTCTCAGCGCCCGCAACAGAATATACATTAACGGGGCTGAAGCCTCAGACTAAATATGTTTTTCGAGTTCGTTCGGCTACGGCCAAAAATGTTGAAGATTCGAATAAGGCAGACTTACCTGCCGTCACCTATGGAGGCGCCATCTCGGCGTCCGTTCAAAATAGTACCTCGGCAAGTATTCAGTTTAATGCCGGTGGTGATGCCGATGAAATCCGTATCTATTGTTACAATTCAATAAATCCTATTTACATGTTGGTAAAAACGATTACGAATGTGACTCTTGTATCAGAAACCGTGTCCAACTTAACTCCAGGACAATTTTATACTTGCCGTGTGGCCTTATTTATATCAGGCACTGAAGATAATAATATTCAGACAGTATCTTTCACACCCGTAGGACAAGCGTCCCAACTGGTATTCACCACCCAACCAGGCAGTGCCTCGGCCGGAATAGTTTTACCGTCACAACCTGTGATTACCATTAAAGACGTTAATGGTAATGTTGTCAGTGCTGGGCCCGATTCGACGGTTGTTGTCACTCTTTCTGTGGCTTTGACTTCACCTTCATTAGGAACGGTTCGGGGAACGGCTTCTGTATCGGCTGTCGCAGGGGTGGCTACGTTTAGTGGAATTAATTTCCAGGAAGCTGGAGTGAAAATTTTGACGGCTTCAAAAGCAGATACATCGTCGTTAGCTAATGGGTCGGGCGTGTTAACTGTTGATTCAAATAATTTTACAATATCGCCGGGAAACGTGTCGGCATTGCAGTCAACGATTTCGATCTCTCCAGAGGTTCCGCCTAATACAGCATTAGTAGCCAATGGGAATAACTCTTATACTGTTATCATGAAAATTAGAGATCAGTACAATAACCCAATAACAGGAATAAAACCCACGTTTGCGTCGTCGATTACAGGTGGTGATACTTTAAGTCAGCCTACTTTAAACACCGACTTAAATGGTGAGACCTCTGGATCGATCAGCACTACAGTTGCCGATTCCATTGCACCCTTTAGGGTTTTGAGTATTTTGTCACCAAATGGGTTGTCAACCGTAACTACGTTGGCGCCGTTTATTCCAGGTCCGCCAACAAAACTGGCTTTCACGGTCCAGCCAAGTAATTCTCCAGCCGGTGTGCTTGGTTTAGCTACGGTAAAAGTAGCGGTTCAGGATGCTCAAGGTAACATAGTTAACACTGGAACGGCTTCGACATCAAATATATCTTTATCAATTGCATCCAACCTAAATGGGGCGATTCTGTCGGGAACCTATCCTCTTGATGCTGTCTCTGGTATTGCTAGTTTTACGGATTTAGGAATTAGCAAAACGCAAACGGGATATAAATTATTAGCTTCTTCAGGAAGCTTAACCCCGGCATATTCAAACAATTTTAATATCACGGCCGGCACGCCTAAGAAAATAATAATATCTGGCCCAGGTGCTGTTGTGTCTGGTACCTGCAGTAGTGCTTTCACGATTCAGTTGCAAGACAACGGTAGCAACCCTGCGAACGCGATTCAAAATATGCCGGTTTCTATTTCTGGACTTGGCACGGCTCAAATTTTCTCAAGCGCATCCTGTGCTGGTACCGCTCTGGGTAGCTCGATTACTTTTACTTCAGGAACTAATACCAAAACTGTCTATATGAAAGATATGAAGGCAGAAGGATTTACGTTCACCGTCACCGATTCGTCGGCCGTTCTTGCCACCGGTACACTCGCTGTCCAAAGTTCACCAGCTAAAATTTCAATTCTGGCACAGGCAGCACCGCCAGCTCCAAACGGTACCTCTTTGACTGTAGTGGCCGGTGCGTGTTCAACAAAAATTGTGGTTACAACCGCGGGTGAAAACGGCGCTGCTGGACCTCTTTTTGTTGCCACCTCGGTTCAAATTTCCGGTATAGCCGGAACAAATGCTTTACTCTATGACAATGCGTCTTGCACGGGAACACCGCTGGACACAACCGCTGTTATATTACCTGCTAGCGTGGGAAGCGTTTACACCACGAATTATTATTTAAAAGATCTTCACGCTGAAACTCTAAATATAAATGTGATAGATAATTCTGGTGTTATTTCTACGACGTCGGGACTACAGGCGGTAAGTGTTTTAGCATCCAATATTAATTTTACTGGTCCAACCAGTGTGGTTGCTGGATTATGTTCAGCGGCATTCACGGTGACGTTAGCTGATGCTGTCGGAACAGCCGTGGTTACTCCGAATAATGTGGGATTAACAATCAACGGTCTTTCTGGATCCGTAGACGGAAAATTTTATACTTCGTCTAGTTGTGCAGGTGGTGGTTCAGCAACCACGATTACAATTCCGGCTAATGCATCGTCTTTAACTATTTATTTTAAAGATCGAGGCGCCGAGGTACTTAGTTTATTTATTTCTGATCCTAATGCTGTACTAGTGACTTCCCCTACACGGACGATGTCTGTTTCTCCCTCTGCATTAGCGATCGTTACTCCGAGCCCTGCGAATGCGAAAACAAATGTGTGTGCAGGGCCGTTTACCGTGAATACATTAGATGGAAATGCGGCCGTTTGTTCTGCGATTTCTACTGTTAACGTAAACCTATCGGGGGCCAATACTGGTGGCACCTTTTATTCAGATTCTTCGTGCACGACACCAATAACTAGCGTGCAATTCACAACCGGACAAAGTGCCAAAACATTTTATTTTCAATCGTACGCTCCATCAACCGGTCCTGGACATCTGAGTTTAACAGCGACAGATGCGGCAACAACGCCAGTTTTAACCCAAGGCATTTCAACATGGCAAATAGTAGCCGCCCCGGCTTGGATCGGCACAAACGGCTCTGGAGTAAACAGTGGTGGTGTTCTGAACTGGTTTCAAACCGGAGTGACACCTGTTTCGGCTCGTGTCGATGGGCCGGCTTCAGTTAAGTCATTGCATTTCAACTCTAATAAACAATATTTGTATGTAGTCGATTCCATAGGAAATAGAGTTTTAAAATACGACTACCAGGCTCATACTTATGTCGGATGGATTGGCGCTTTTTCCGCTGGTGGTGGAATTGGAATTACGGGAAGTAGTCTTTCTAATCCGAGCCCTGCTGCCTGTGTGTCTACGGTCAATGGAGCTGTAACTCCGGGATGGTGTCTTGGCGGTCAATCGACTACTGGTACTGGTACAGTAGGGGGGTTGTATGCTCCGACGGCAATTACAAGTGCCACTACCTCATTTGGGAATTTTATTTATGTGACGTCCCTTCATCAGGGAGTCTCCCGATATAACGCCGATACTGGAGCTTTTGACGGGTATATTGGTCGAATCAGTACTGTTATTCCCACCGCCAATGGTACTGGGGCTTCGGGGTGTACATCTGCAGCCACCGGTGCAATTACGCCGGGCTGGTGTAAAGGCGGAAATCAACAACAGAATGCGAATTTAGGTAATGGTGGTTTTTATTATGCCCAAGCGATTACTAACGATGGCACTTATCTTTATGTGGCCAACTTAGGATCTGTTATGCGGTATAATTTAGATACTGGCGCTTTCAAGGGCTGGATAGGTTGGGTCAATGGAACCGCTCCTACGTCCAACATGTACACGGCCGGTTGTACAACTACCACTAACAATAAAACCCCAGGATGGTGTGTAGGTGGGGCTAATACGGCCATAGCGCCAAATACTAGTTTAGGTGGAATGTACAATCCTACATCATTGGTGATTGTCGGATCCACGCTTTATGTTGTCGATGGAAACTATCTTACCGTTGCAAAATTTGATGTAAATACAGGAACCTTCATAGGAAATATGCCAAGTTTTACTTTCAATGTGCAGTTTCCACTGGCCATGATTTATGACAGCGTAAATAGTTTGTTCTACATTGCTGATCGGAATCGAATTGCTCGAACTGATACGACGGGGCTCGTAACAGGCTGGATGGGTAAAGTTTTGAATAGTGCTTCGATGTCGGGAAATTCGGGTTGTTCGACATTGGTTCCCAATGCAAATACTCCCGGTTGGTGTTTAGGCGGCAGTGCCAAGCCAGGTGTAGATGAAACTTCATTTAATGGCGCCTTTGGCATTGAAGATGATGGCAATGGCAATCTTCTGGTTGGCCAAGGTGGTTATAATTATAACCTCGGATGGCAGTATTGGCCGGCTATCAAAATTTTTGATAAAGCAACGGGCGCCTACGGTGGAACGTTGGCCTTTACTAGTAAAAGCCCAACAAATTGGACAAACAATTTAAGTGCCTTTGCTCAAAATATTGGTTTTGATGACAACTCGTTCGCAAATCCAAGCGGAATTTATAATGATGGAACTTATTTATATATTGCGGACTCTACGAATGCTCGAGTTAAAAAAGTTAATTTAGCGACCGGACAATTAGTTGGCTGGATTGGCGGCGTTTCCACGTCACCAACAGGCGGGGCCGGAAGTTGCCCGGGCTCCAATGCTATGGCTGGTGCACCGGGTTGGTGTAAGGGCGCCATGCCGAATGTAAATTGGCTTTGGAATCAAATGATTGGACAGACCACGAATGGGATTTTTTACTCTCCTCGAGGCATTACGGGTGATGGAACTCATATTTACATTACGGATACAGGTACCCATCGAATTTCAAAATTTGTTGCATCCACCGGCGTCTTCGTCGGTTGGATAGGAAATATTTCGATATCACCTACGGGCGGAGCCACCGGGTGCGTAGGCGCAGCCTCTTCAACATATACCCCAGGCTGGTGCACGGGCGGAATTTCTACTAGTGGCACCGGTAACGGAATGCTAAATAGCCCGCAGCAAATAACTTATCTTAATGGCAATTTGTATGTCGCTGATTCTAATAATCATCGAATCATGTCCTACGTGGCCTCATCCGGCGCATTCAACGGTTGGATAGGAAGAATTGGGGGATCTAACCCTACCGTGTGTACCTATGGAAATAACGGTGCCGGCTATAACGTTTCTCAAAGTGGATGGTGTATGGGGGGTACTTCGGTAAACTCTACCCCACAAGGTGTAGACAAAGGCGGTGGCTACTACAACCCAACCGGCATTACTAACGATGGCAGTAATTTATTGATCGGTGACTACAATAATAATCGAATTGTTAAAGTTCGCGCTTCTGATGGAGTCACACTAGCTGCCGTTCGATTGCGTGCCGATATATATTCCGATGTTTGGCAAACGTCCTACGCTAACATGTCCACAGGATGGTATAACATTTCGCCGCCGTATGACCTTTGGAACGATGGGACCTATATCTATGCCACAGCTTATAATATTACGGGTACCAGCGGATCTGGTGTAATCAAGGTCAACCTTTCGACAGGAACTGTCGTAGGTTGGCAAGGGGCCATAACTGCGTCACCGACAGCCGGTGATACCAATTGCGCAGGTGCATTTCTTATTACTCCCGGTTGGTGTCAGGGTGGACAAACCGCTGTTGGCTATACAATGGGTGGATTCAATTCGCCCAGTGGAATAACGGGAGATAGTAATTTTGTTTATGTAGTAGATAGTCAGAACAATCGAGTCACGCGCTTACCAAAATAAGTGAAGTGATAGCGCTAGGGGATGTAAGTGACGATTTGCAGAGGGGTCCGAAGTTTGTGAGAAGACTATTTTTAATTTTTAAGTCCATTGTAAGGCCGACAATCGTCACCTTATTATTGTGTAGTTGTCACCAGGGTGGGGATCTTACGTCTGAACCCAAGGCCGGACCTTCTGTATCCGCATTTGTTCCAGAGCCCACTATCGCTATTCCTGCTGTTAGCCCTTTTTATTCAAAGACAGATTCAATCACTATTTCTGGAATGTGCCAATCCGATCAACTGATCCAGCTCAGCGGCACAAGCCGGGCGCAACAGATGTGTGTTAAGTCTGGTTATAGCTTTACCGTTTCAAAAAATACGGATGGTGTTTATTCCTATTTTGTCACTCAAGTGAGCGCTTCCGATAACTCGACCTCCCTGCCCGTCGGGGCAATTTGGATTCGAAAAACCAGTGTCTCGTTGCCGGTCGTCACCTCGCCAACTACTAGTCCATTTTTATCTGGACTCAACACACTTACCATTTTAGGCAATTGCGAATCTGGGGCAACGGTGACGTTGTCCGGAGATGGCAGTGGCACAACGACCTGCGAAGGCTCAAACTTTTCTTTGAATTTACCCAAACCTGTCGATGGTGATTATGATCTAGTTCTGTCGCAAATCGATCTGGCCGGAAACTCTTCCAGTAGGCCCCTGAAATGGAAAAAGCATGCGTTGTCGATAGCGCCTACAAATCCCATTCTTTTGCCGACTACGACTCAACCTCTTATTATCAGTGGCGGATCGGGAACCTATACGGTAACCTTTCCCACAAATTATTCGGGCGCTACCTTTAACTCAGTAACCGGCGTCTACACCTCTGGTCTGATTGCAAATGGAGTCGACACTCTCAGAGTGACAGATAGTTTGGGTTCCGTTTCATCGATAAATATTTCCGTCATTGCTGGTGCTGCCGACCATTTAGAGTTTGGCGCGCCTAGCGGCAATGCTCAGGTTACAGATGTCGGTGCGCCTTTAGCGACTCCTATGAAAGTAAAAGTTGTAGACCAGTATGGAAATGGTGTTGCTAATTTTCCTGTATATTTTCAGCTTGTGACGGGTGACTCCTTGTTAACGAGTCTGCCGTTACAAATCTCTGACTTAAATGGCTTTGTTCAAGTGAATATGAAAATGGGTTATTCATCTTTGGTAAATGTTCTACGCGCAAAACCTGTGGCAGCGGTTCTTCCCGACTTAGCGTCTTCTGGACAAGCGTATTTAGATTTCGTTCAAACGTCGCGTTCAAAAGCAACAGGGAAACATGGCGCTATATATCAAATGGGCCCATCCCCAGGTCAAATTATTACTGGTGATTTTGATGGGGATGGAAAACTCGACATCGCTGCGCTTAGCGTGGGTGATCCCGCCGTCGATTTATTTCTGGGAAAAGGTAATTATTTATTTCAGAGTGTGGCGCGAATACGTCCTATCTGTCTTGGTCCGAATGGTTTGACGTCGGGCGATTTTAATGGCGATGGAAAATTAGACATCGCAGTGATTTGTAGTGGTTCAGATACATTTTCAATTTTACTAGGAAATTCGAGTGGTGGATTTGCCGCTGCTGTAAATACTAATATCGCTCCAGCAGAAACTCTGCCAACATCTATAACTGCGGCTGATTTTAATGGCGATGGTAAACTGGATTTAGCCATAACGGTAGCTGGAGCGGCTGTTGTGAGCGTCCGCTTTGGCAGGGGTGATGGAACGTTTGGACCGCCTACGGAATACAATGTGGGACAATCTCCAAATGCAATATTGGCAACCGATTTAAACAAAGATGGAAAACCGGATCTGGTTGTCGTAAATACAACGGACAATAGTATTAGCGTTCTAATAAATACAGGAACGGGATCTTTCTTTAACCAATCTGTTTTTTTCGTTGGCAATGGGCCGATAGCTATCGACGTTGCAGATATCAATTCTGACACCTGGAAAGATCTGATAGTATTAAACAATGCGGATGGTTCTGCCTCTGTTTTACTTTCGGATACTATGGGCGGGTATTTAACGCCGATAAATGCTCCCGTTGGAGCCAGTCCTACGTCTCTAATAGTTTCGGATCTAAATGGCGATGGTAAATTGGATATTGCGGCCACTGCGAATGGTGATGATTCCGTTTCAATTCTTTATGGCCAAGGAACCGGAGTATTTACCTCAGGACCTTCTATTGCCGTAGTTTCTGGTCCCATAGCCATTGCGAAGGGAGACTTAAATAATGATGGGAAAGTTGATTTGATAATAGATGGCACCACTACTGAATCAATACAAATTTTGCCGGGTCAGACCAACGGAGTTCTTGGATTTATAACTCCGGTAAGTGCCGTACCGATTGACTCTACAACAGCCGATTTCAACGAAGATGGGAAAAGCGATCTGGCCGTAATCACTGCAGATTCTGCGGTAAATATTTTACTAGGTTCAGGTCAGGGATCTTTTAGTGTTGGTGTACCTTTAGTAACAGATGTTAATCCATCTGCAGTGACCGCAATTGATTTGAATAACGATGGTCATATGGACATCGTTGTACTCAATAAAATAGCGGGAACCGCAAGAATATTTTTAGGTGTCGGAAATGGAACATTTAGTGCTTTCACTGACTTTGCCGCGGGTCCCGGACCCACGGCGCTTGTCGTTCGCGATGTCGATGGTGATGGAAAACTGGATCTTGTAACTCTAAATACAGTTGCTAATCGAATTAGTTTCTTACATGGCAATGGTGACGGTACCTTTTCGACTCCGATCGGATATGCAACGTCAGCTGATCCTTCTGCGATTGTGGCATCAGATTTTAATGGAGATAAAAAAATTGATATTGCAGTGACTAATAAATCCAATGCAACCGTCAGTATTTTAATAGGTAATGGTAATGGTACATTTCAGGCTCATATCGAATATCCATGTGGCAATTTGCCGAATAGCCTAGTAGCCGAAGACTTTAATAATGATGGGAATATCGATCTGGCAGTGGCGAACGAAAATGATGGAAATGTGAGTATAATTTTGGGCAATGGCGATGGTTCATTCAGAGGAAACGATTTGTTTTCTTCTGGCTCCACGCCCTCCAGTATTAGAACGGGCGACTTTAACGGCGATGGAAAAATAGACCTAGTTGTGGCAAATAAATCAGATGCTACCTTTACAATTTTATATGGCACCGCGAATGGCCAATTTAATACCACTGCTGTTTTTGATTTGGATGGAACGCCGACTGACCTTAAAGTGGGCGATTTTAACAATGATTCCGCCCCTGACCTTTTTATTTTAAATAGTAGTAATAACAACGTAAATATTTGGGTGGGTCATTGAAATTTAATTGGGTTGTTTTTTTAGCCTTTACTATTCAATTTCTTTCGGGATGCAATTTGTCTTCTCCGGAAAAGAAAGAAAGCAATACACCCATTGCTGAAGTAAATTCTATTTCGCTTATCCGATATACAACGTCAGTGGCCACTTTAAATTTAAAGGGAATTTTAAATATTGCTAAAGTCTCCGACTATAATACGGTGGAATTTTATTCTGACGGAACGTGCGCTGAACCTCTAATTGGAAAAGGTATATATCAAGATTTTTTAAAAAAAGGGATCCAGATCGAAATTCCTGTTTCAGGAACATCAAAGATCTATTTAAAAACTAACACACTTGAAAATTGTGTTTTTATAAAAGACTATCTGGTTGATCGCACACCGGTTCCTCCTAGTTTTGTTAGGTTTAGTCCTGGTTCACCCACAAGGGAATCCTCAACACCTTTAGTTTATGGCTCGATGGCGATGGACACTTATCAGGTTTCTCTTTTTAGTGATTCATCTTGCGCTTCGCAGATAGGATCAGGTGGAATCTCGGAATTTTCCAATGTTGGAATTTTAGTTTCTCTGGTATCGAATCATGTAAATACTATATATGCGAGAACGACAGAACCCTTCGGTGAAAAATCAGCGTGTACTTTTTTAGCGAATTTCAAGCATACATTATTAGGACCTAATCCTCCCGTGTTTACATTAGCCAACCCAAGTTCGCCTGAACGTACAATAGATACGCCTAAAATAAAAGGAGTGCTGTCTACTGGCTCCCCAACATCTGTGTCACTTTTTAGTGATTCTGGTTGTTCACTCAAAGTCGGGGCGGGCAGTAGTTCGCTATTTACTACAGATGGAATTGAAGCGACAGTGGCCAGGGACTCTGTAACCAGCCTCTATGGAAAGTCGTTTGATAGCGCGGGAAACCCATCGATTTGTAACTTTCTGACTTTGTTTACCCATGACTCCATTGTTCCGTCCAATCCGACATTTATTTCGGCAAATCCTATCTCTCCTACCCGTTTGACTATTTATCCCCGCATAAAGGGGACCGCTCTTGGTGATGCTACGACTATCAAATTTTTTAATGGTGTTAGTTGTATGATTGAAATTGGTTCTGGCACTAAAGTAGAGTACGAAGGTTCAGGGATTTTAGTTGGCGTCATGACTAATAATACGATAAGTATTTATGCGAAAACTTTTGATGCGGCTGGAAATTCTTCCAATTGTACATTTCTGACGACCTATAAAAATAATACGATTGCTCCTGATCCACCTGTTTTTGGAACAAGCTTGCCAATCTCGCCGAATAATCAATCGATAACGCCTACTATTTTTGGAGCGGCGACTGCAGATACGGTTCAAGTTAATTTTTATCAAGACGACCAATGTACGATTTCAGTTGGCAGCGGAACAGGTGTCGGTTTTGATAATCCTGGAATCGTTATAACAGTTCCGGGCAATCAAAACACAACGATCTACGGAACATCGAGGGATTTTGAAGGAAATATCTCGCCTTGTATTTATTTGACAAACTATGCCCACTCGACGGTGCCGGCGCCGTCACCGGGAGTTTTATATTTAAATCCGTCCTCACCCAGTCGAATATCAGTCAATCCTTATATCATCGGTACTGCCGCGGCCACTGTATCTAGAGTTGAACTTTACAGTGATTCTTTGTGTTCCACTAGTTTAGGGTCAGCTTCTAAACTGACCTATGTTACAAGCGGTATTCGCGCCACCGTACCAGCCAATGTGAACACTTCAATCTATGGAAAATCCCAAGATGTATACGGAAATTTTTCTCCGTGTGTTTTGTTAACTAACTATGTTCATTGTAATGCCGTACCGTTTGTTCCGACGTTTTCAAGCGTGAGCCCGGCTTCACCTAATAATCAGTCAGTGACACCATTGGTTCAGGGTACTGTTACGCAAAATCCTGCCAGTATTTTGCCGCCCTCGACAGTTTCGATTTACGATAATTTTTTATGTTTAAATCGTTTGGGTACGGGACCTACCACCGATTTTACTGGGGTTGGCACAAGTATCGGAGTGCCTCCCAATACGATTACGACTTTGTATGGTCGAAGTTTTGATGCGGCTGGAAATGTAAGTACCTGTCAATATTTGGCGGACTACACACACGATATCTTGAAACCAGGAAACCCGACATTCGCTTCCGCCCTTCCAGCAACTCCTTCTTTTTATGAATCACCATTAATTAAAGGTACTATTGGCAACACGACTGATTTTTTACCACCTCAGCTGGTAGAGTTTTACTCGGATTCCAGTTGTTCATTTGTACTGGGTAGCGGATCTCCCGCCTCTTTTCAAGGATCTGGAATTCAACTGACACTGCCGACGAATGCAACCACGTCGGTCTATGCCGCTATATATAACGGAGTAGGAACGACGTCCAACTGCACTCACTTAATTGATTATGTTCATAAAAATACGGGCCCGACGGGGCTTGTGGCGACCCAAAATTTAAATGGTTCAGTGTCGTTAAGCTGGGATATTGACAGCACAAGTTCGCCGTCACCAGGCTACGTTATAAAACGATCATTGAATTCTGGTGGACCGTATTCCATTTTGCATCCCTATAATTTGGGTGTTAATTTTATTGATCGATCAGTAAATAGTGGAACCACTTATTATTACAAAGTGGCTGCGACCAACATTACGGGTACAAGTCAGGATTCCGTTGAAACAGCCATTACGGTGACAGTTGGCGCACCGGCCTCGGCCATTAGTTTAACTGCGACCACCGGTCCATCAGCAAATACATTAGTTTGGACGGGTTTTAATTCAGATTTACATTTTAGTGTTTACCGTGGAACTCAATCGGGAGGACCTTACACATTAGTTAAGAATCAAATTTTCGGTAGCTCGTATACTGACTCAACGGCCGTCAATAATACCGCCTATTTTTATGTTGTCGTTGGAGTCAATCCGGCTGGGCGTAGTTTTTATTCTAACGAAGTCGATGTTATCACTCTTGATGTTCCCCCGGCGCCAACTAGTTTAACAATAAGTCCCATGGTATCTAATGCTAATTGTGGAGGAGCTAGAGGCGTAAATCTGACTTGGGTAGCGCCATCTTATTATTCTCGGTTTACAATTTACAAAGGCAATGCTTCTGGATCGGAAAATTTTTTCACCCAAACGGGATCAAATAGCTACACGGATTGTAGTGTAAACGGTGGGTATGAGGTTTGGTATCAAGTTTCGGCGGATTGGGACACTCAAACGTCACCAAGATCCAATGAGGTGGGTTTCTATGATCAAGCTGAGCCGACAGTGACGGCAAATTCTGGTAACAATCAAGTTTATTTAAATTGGCCCGGTTTAACCTATGCTGTTGACTACATAGTATTACGATCAAACCAGGCGGGTGGACCTTATACAATATTAGTTAGTAATTTTCCAGGTACTAACTATCAAGATTTGACGGCTATAAATGGAACGGCTTATTACTATAGAGTTATCGCCAATTATTTGAACGGCCTGCAAGGTTATCCGTCTTTTGAGATGGCAGCTACGCCGGGAACAAACCCATCGACTTTGACCAATTTGACACTTTCATTTAGTGGTCTTAGCCCTCAGCTGTCATGGAGTCCTTCAGCTAACTACAATCAATTTAATATTTATAGAGCGGCCACAGCAGGAGGTCCGTATTCTATGATTTCAAATTCAACGTTACCTGTTTATATCGATGGCTCCCCACTTGCTGGATTCAATTACTATAAAGTAACGGCCCAGTGGGGTTCGTTTGAAACAGCGGGTTCAAATATCGTGTCCTATCGTAACGGCTATCCTTTGACTATTTCAGCGGCGGCGACTTCGACAGATATTAAAGTTACATGGTCAGGCGTTACGGGCGCGACTAGTTATAATATTTTTCGTACGACCACCTCATCGTCAGGGTATGTGCTGTTGAGTTCCGCGGCGGTTTCACCCTATACGGATGCTACGGCGGTCACTGGGCAGGGTTACTACTATGTGGTATCTGCAAATTTTCCGGGCCCGTCGACAGGACAAAAATCCGTTGAAGTCAGCGGTATGAGAACGACGACCAATGTGCCAAGTGGGTTGACACTCGTGTCGACAGGATCGACGTCGGCCACATTGACCTGGGCAAAAGTAAATTCAGCGAGTCTTTATAATCTCTTTAAAGCCACGGCCGTCGGTGGACCTTATACAAGTGCCGGCTCTGCCTCTGTAAATAATATAAATATTAGTGGGCTATTAACAGGTACTTCTTATTATTTTAAGGCCACTTCAGTTGTAAGTGGGTCACAATCAGCTCAATCAGCCGCCATTGGACCGATTCCCATCTATGGGGCATCGGGGACACCAACGGGAATTCCTGGAAACAACGTTATCGACATCAGCTGGGGGACCGCACCGGGCGCTACCTCGTATTCTGTACAGCGGTCTTCAGATTCAGTAACGTTTGCAACTATTGCCAGTGGACTTTCAAGTTCATCTTATCAAGATGCCGGCGTCGTTAATGGCAGTATTTATTTTTATCGCATCATTGCTGTGTTTCCGGGAACGACGATCACGAGCGGAATTAGCTTACCATTAACTCCCGGAACTATCCCTTTGATACCTCAAGGAATTACTGTCACCGACAATTCAACAGGGACCGATTTGACTTTCAGTTGGTCACCGTCCATGGGTGCGAACAGTTATCACCTTTATCAATCAAACATCAGTGGTGGGCCATATACATTGGCGCTAGATACGTCATCTACGATTCTAAACGTCGTCTCAGGGCTGACACCAGGGGCGACTTACTATTTTGTTTTAACTGCGTTAACTGGAACAATGGAATCTGCAGTTTCTAACCAGATTGCCGTGATCCCCGAAGTAACTCCAGCCGCCCCCGTTCCCGTCGCTACGTCCGCCACACAAATTGATTTAAGTTGGTCGTTTGTCAGCGGAGCGACTGTCTATGATTTATTTCGCTCATCCGACGGAGTAACCTTTTCGATCCTTGCTAGCGGAATAGCCGGTAATTCATATTCTGATACAAGTATTGCTGGACTAAATTATACCTATAAATATTTGCCGAAAAAAGTATCAATACCTATGGCGGAATCGTCTGCCAGTGGATTGGTATCTACCGCATTTCAGCCGCTGGCGCCTACGAATTTGACGGCCCATTCAACAGCGACAAATTCAGTTACATTAGTATGGGTAACGGTGCCTCTTGCGGCCGGTTATGATATTTATAGATCGACGGTTTCTGGAGGAACGTATTCTTATTTAGGATCTGTTTCCTCACCCACGATCAACTATAGTGACTCTACGGTGGTCGCCGGAACCACTTATTATTATGTCGTGAAATCAAAAAATTCGTTTGGATTGACCTCGAATTTTTCCAATGAAATTACGATTCGACTGGTTGCTGGTCCGGCCGGGCTTAGTGCCGCAACTGGAACTAACTCGATAAATTTGTCGTGGAGTGCGGTAGGTGGGGCGACTTCATACGCCGTCCTTCGCTCTTATACTATGGGGGGGCCATACGGTGTCATTTCAAGTGCTAATCCGGGAACGACCTATTCGGATACTCAAATTCGAAATGGAAGTACCTATTATTATGTAGTTGATGCAAATTTTTCATCCGGAGCGCATTCGGTCCACTCTAACGAAGCCTTCAATACAGCTATCGATTCAATGAATATCGAGGTGCCTATCGAGCTGATTGACCGTGGCCTCGCATCGAGTACAACGTCAATGGTTTTTGAGCGCTCTCGCACCTCACTGGATACGACAAAATATGACGGGACCAAAACGTATAATTTCGAAATTGTCGCGACAAATTCAAACGCATCGCCCGTCACAGTAAATCTAGTTGACGCCGCAAACATAGTCGTCGGAACGATTGCCGTTCCAGGAAGCGTCGCAACGCCCACGCGGTATAGAAATTCTTTTACGCCAACACCAGGAGTAAACAGTTACCGACTCGTACTGTCCGCAACAATTGTTGATAACGAACTGATAGTATATTCAGGTCGAATGTTGGTAAAACAATTGGGTGCAACAAAAACTAAAATCTATATTCCGTTGCTGTCGTCCTCACTTCCAGCGACTAGTCAGGATTTGGGCGGCTTTGTCGAGCAAACTCAATCACAAGCCTATTCCGAATTGCCGTCAGCTTCCATCTATCGTCGCAAAGTAAATAACTTCTCAAGTTTAGTCGATTTCAATCCCTGGGAGCTAGAAACTTTGTCTTCGGCCAGTGCTGGGTCCTATGGAACTCTAATTCTGAATAATAGAACTCGAAGCACTCCAATAATAGGAACGGGTGGGTATATAAACTCAGTCGGAATTAGTATGCACAATTCACCTTTTAATGATGAAATTTCGGGTTTTGGAGCCGCCAATGAAAATGAAGATTTTGAGATCGGCTTACGTTGCGAATTTGCTTGTACAACAGGAAGGGTTTCACTGTATAAGGCTGGTCTTTGGGTCACCTTAGACTCTTTAAGTTTGGTGGATATCTACTATAGAATAGGTCTGGGGCAGACGGGGATTACGTTAACAACAGACAATCTTACGCAACGAACTCTTGTCGACTTAACTTTGTTTTCCAACTCGACCATTACCTTTCAAACTGTTGGTAAGGTTGGTGCCATAAGCGATAATGCGGATGTTTATTTAATGGAACTTACCGGTGATTCGGGCTTGGCTGGACTGACGGCAATTAGTGCCGGTTTAAACTTCAGTCTACCGGTAAAATCGCTAGAGCAAAATAGCCCTATCGTGATTCCAACGGGACGCAGAGTTGTTCCACAAATTCAAATTAATGCCGGCCAAATGCATATTATTGACTCAGGTATTATAATTAACTCACATCGATAGCGAAAAAAGCCAGGTTTGACTTTAGACCGTACCGGTCCAAATAAGAAATTCTCAACGCTTTTCTGGTCGACTTTCTTCTAGTTTCCGCGCTCGGCGAAGACTCTCGACTTTAACTTGAGGCCTGCTCAATGTAAAATTACTAAGTATGTATGGACGGTCGTTTTTAAAAAATCCTAGATTTACCTGTGGCTGCTATTTGCTATTCAGTCTATTTTTTATTTCATGTGCCGCCAAATCCACTTTTCAAGTTAAGAGTGATCCTTTGCAAGCCGATGTATTTGTAATGGATGAAAAAAATGAAAAAAAGCCGCTTGGCAAAACTCCTTTGGAAATCAAAGAACCTGACCTAAAAACGGTTCTCGGAAATGCAACGACACCAGGGGAATTTTTTACAGTCGCTGTTGAGAAGCCGGGATATCTGCCTCAAATTTTTAATATACCTGCATCGTCGTTTAGTGCCAGTCTAACGTTACTGGATGTAAAGTTAAAAGAAGGAACATCAGCACAAGAAGTAAAATTGGCAAAACAGATTATTGATCATTTGTTTTTAGCACAAAAATTAGCTGTAACCCAGCAATTCGAACGCGCGCAAATCGAGATCGATAAGATTTTAGTTCCCTTCCCTAATTTTGCTCGAGCTCTGTCGATGAGAGCCTCAATTTACTTTGCTCAAAAAAACTATCCAGAAAGTGCAAAATGGTATGAAGAAGCTCTTAAAGCCGATCCAGACATGGAAGAAGCAGTAAAATTGCTCGCTAAAGTTCGTGCGCTACAAAGTGGTAATTCGTCCGTAGATACAAATTTAAATAAATCTAAAGCCCTTGAAACTGCCAAGGAGCCTTCGCGATGATTTCAAATAAAACTATAAAATACCTTGTGGTAATTTCTATTTTGTTAATGGGACTCGTGTCCTTTTCGCAAACGCAGAAGGTATCTCAAGCAGATGAATTAAGTGCTAAGGCTTTCTTAGAAGACTTAATGATAAGACGTTACACTCAAGGTTTGTCAACAGTAGTAAATAAACAGGCTTTTGTCGTCGGTGTGCAGTTAGACCTAATGGATACACCCAAAGTAGCACCTAAACCAAATGAAAAACCGCCTGACCAAATAGAGACTCCAACTGATTTGTTAGTCGGTACTTTAGATCCAGAAAAATTAATGCAGCAATATGGAATGAACGAAGAGAAGCCGCTCTTAGTTGGATATCTGGCTTCAAAAAGAATCAAAGCCGTTTTCGTATCTATTGGACTTCAAGAAACAATTGGGGAAGAAGCAAAAAAAGATGTTAGTAAGTGGTTGTCAGATCGGCTAGCAGCAGAGTTTGGAAATGCCGGTAAAGGAAATGTGACCTTTGTGAAGGACCTGCCAAAAATTGAAAAAACAGATACGCCGGCTAAGGCGTGGTGGGATTGGCTAAACGAATTTCAGCACTTAGCAGGTCAGCTGCTAATGGTGGTCGCGGCGCTGTCAGGCATAATGTTTTGGAGACTAACAACAGCCAAAGCCACTGTAAATAGCAATAAAATGGGCGACGCCTCGAGCATAAATTTAAGTACTGAGAATAAAACACCTAAAGATCCGGCGCTTACTGACGGAGCGGCGGATATTAAAAAGACTTTGGATCAAACGCGCGATTTGGAAGAGTTGTTGTCCATAACTGTAAAGATCAACAGTCTGGTGCCCCGTTTAACAAAAGATTTGGAAAGTGTAGTTCGATCTTGGTGCCAATCTGGCGACGAAGGCAAACTGAAATTGGTTTGCTTTGCTGAAGCGGTTGGGCGAGATCTGGGGCGCCTACCAATACCCGTCGATTCAGTTAAAGAAATGGCTAAAATTTTTTCAAAGATGGCCGAGGTTCAAACAAAAGAGAAACTTCAAATTCTAGAGAAAGCCTATTGGGATTTGGTTAGTGTTCTAAATTTGGGGTCTGCAGTTTTGGTTCAGCCCTTCAGTTATTTATCCGGAGTTGATGTCAATCTTATTAATTCCATGTTGATTAACCAAAATCCAAGAATGAAAACTTTGGTATCACTTTTTTTACCTGGTGAAGTAAGACAAAAATTTATTAAACCTATGACCAGCGATCAAAAGTTAGAATTACTAAATATTGCAGCTCAACTAAATGAAATTCCCTCTGATGACCTATTTAATTTTGACAAAGACCTTATGGGTAAAATGAAGTCGGGCAGTTCTGCCGATTCGATTCCGTTAGAAATGTCGCTGGAAAAAGTAATCTCGTCTCTTTCGATTGTTGAGGAAATAGACCTTTTGACGAAAATTCAGCATTCCAGCTTGATTGAATATAAACGGAAACGAGTATCCCTGGCCTTTTTTAAGGATTGGCCTGATGACAAATTGTCAGTCGCTTTGTCACGCCTTGCGGCCGACAAAGTCGTGACGTACCTAAGGTATGTTCCGGAAATGAAGGAAAAACTTATTGCCTTGTCGCCTCCGATGGCCGCAGAGGTAATTGGTGATGAGTACAATCAGCCAGATAAAATGAGCGTACAGGACAAAATTCAAAATCTAGAGAATATTGTGTCTATTTTGAATGAAATGGTAGTCAACAAGGAAATCGATCTGTCCGAGGTTTTCAGCATCAATTCGTCATCGACAGTAGGGGATAGTGATAATGTGGTGCCAATTCGAAGCGCCTAAAAAGATTAGTATAAAATCATATATCGTGATTTTTTGCGTTTGGTTTTCGAGTTTGGCTCAGGCTGAGTACAGATTGGGATACTCTCTGGGATACGGAGGAACTGGGATAACATCAAAAGAAACTTATGAATCTATTAGCTTGAAAACCAAACGCAGTGAGCAGCCTGGTGTCGTGGGATTTTCCTATGAATTTTTAACCAGTGACCGGACTAGTTTTGCCTTAACCGCGAATCGCGGTTTTTCGATTTCACCATTTTCGAGTGGCGTTGGTTTCTATGGGGCTACTTGGCGATGGTTCTATTTTGAAAATGCTCCATCGGTGACAGTCTCAAAAAATGAACGAAGCTTTCTTTTGGTCACAAAACGTGTTCCATTCTTTGGCTTAGGAACAGGAATAGCGGCTGGTTCAATTACCCGCATAAACGATGTTATACCAACAGTTAGCGCAACGGGGGTGTATATTGGGTTTCATGGTGGTTATGATATCCAGACACAGCCGGGGCAGTTTTTAAGAACGGAAATTATTTATGCGACGACGCCGCCGTCGTCTGGGTTAGTTGATTCCTCATTGACGGAATTTGCTATTCTTTTTGGGTGGTATTTTCTTTATTAGAACTGCGAACTGTTAGCAAAAGACAAAAGTCCATTTTTATCAGTTAATTCGGCATTCTGTTATTTAGATTCATCACTAATGAATTAACATATCCACTGAGGGACTCATGAATATTTCTTCGATTATCGGTGTCATTGCTGCGCTTTTGGTTCTTGTTTTGGGCATAGTAACTTCTTCAAAATCAGCAATGGTTTTTTTGGACCCACATGGAATTTTGATTGTATTTGGTGGAACCGCGGCTGCGGCGTTGATGTGTTTTCCTTTGCATTTTTATGTGAATATCGGAAAAGTCGTTTGGAGAAAATTTTTGGGCAACTACTCGATTCGAAGGGAAACGGTTATTCGCGAAGTTGTGGACTTAGCAAAGGGTACTCGTGAAAGTCCCGACTATTTAAAAAATAAAGTAAAAACGATTAAGACTCCTTTCCTAGCAGATGCTGTTCAATTGATGATTCAGGGGGGATTTCCTGATAGTGTTCTAGACGAAATTATGATTAAACGAGCTAATATTTTGACCAAGAGATACGATCAAGACGTTGGAATTTTCAGAACGATTTCTAAGTTTCCGCCGGCCTTTGGTTTGATGGGCACTACTCTTGGAATGATTGCCCTGTTGCAAAACCTAGGTGGCAAAGATGCTCAGAAACTACTTGGGCCCGCGATGGCGATCGGACTTGTAGCCACGTTTTACGGTTTAACATTGGCAAATCTAATCTTAATTCCCATCGCTGAAAATTTGTCGTCCATCAACAGAGATGATGAATCGCTACGTCTAATTGTAATTGATGGAATTAGATTGATCCGAAAAAAGGAACATCCCAAAATTGTTGAAGAATATTTAAAAAGTCATTTAACCCCGGGTGAACGATTGAATTTCAGTAAGGAAAAGGCGTGAATTCTGAACATGGCGAGGGGCCTTCAACCCAAAAAGAAGTAGACGACTATCATCCACATCAAGAGCATGGTGGGGAAGAATGGTTAATATCTTATGCCGATTTAATGACGTTGTTAGTTGGATTTTTTGTCATCTTACTTAGCTTTTCGAAAGTCGACGAAGAAAAGTTTGAGGAAGCCAGAAAATCAGTAAACAAAGAATTCGGAGGCAAATATGAAAAGCCTAACGAGGACATGGGAAATCGAATCAAAGAGGCCCTAGAAAAAGTTCAATCTGCAGGGCAAGTCATTGTAAAGGTAACTAACACTGGTGTTGAAATATCTTTTGTCGGTCCCGTGTTTTTTACGGCCGGATCCGCTGATGTAAAGAAGGAAGCCGAGGTTCTTTTGGATACACTATTGCCAACATTGAAAAAAGAATCGGAAGGTTTTGATGTAGTTGTGGAAGGTCACACTGATGATACACCTTTGGCGCCCGGCGGATTTTTTAAGAATAATTTTGAACTATCGAGTATTCGCGCCTGTCGAGTTTTGGAATATCTTTTCAATTTCGACTTTGCCCGGGAACATTTAACTGCCATTGGTTATGGGGAGACTCGACCCCACTTACCAAATCGTGATAAAAACGGAACACCCATTCTTCAAAATCAGAGTCAAAATCGCCGAGTGGTAATAAAGCTAATTAAGCGAGGTAATGATTCACTTTGAATAGATTGGACAAAGTTCTCTAAGCTGTCGAACGTCATAAGGAACCGTCATCCTGTATAGGATGAAATATATAAAGCTCAATCCGCTCGAGTTTTACAGCACAATAACAACAGAACAAAAAGCGCGAGCCACCAATCGCGTTTCAAATAACATCATTTCAATAAATCAATTTTTTTATTAAAAAATCTCATTCTAAGAAGTGTGTTTTTATAAGACATGTAAAATCTAACAAATTAGAAAATGTTGGAAATTTTGTCCAGAAACTAGACGGTTTTGAATTTTCGGCTAAATATCTAGCTGATTTGACCCGATGAATAGTTATATGAAATACTCTTGGATTTTAACTTTTGCAATACTACTTCTTCAACTAACTTTATCAGGTTGCTTTATGCATAGCTCGATTTCTAACTTAAACGACCCTCTACCAGATGCACCGATTGCAAGCCCGTTTGGCAAAACAACATCTCTTGAAAACGTTTCTGGTTCAAGCGACTACGCTATTACTTCGGCCTCTGGATTTAGAGTCAAACAATCGGCCGGGATGCTCACTAATAAACAACTTGTAT